>DATAIM010000149.1:0-18033 GCA_036262655.1 Gemmatimonadaceae bacterium
ACAACGCGAGAAGCGTTGCCGAACCAGCTATCGCCCAGGGCACCGCACGGTGGCGCAAAACAGCGAGCTTCGGTTTTGCGATCGCCTGGGATACAGAAGGCTGTACGACGCCCCCGAACTCAGGGGTGACAAGCGCGCGGCTGAACTCACCCGCGGAGGTGAAGCGGTCGGCCGGAAGTTTTTCGAGCGCTCTTAACACTGCCGCATTCACATGGGCCGGCACGGATCTCCGTTGTCCCGTCAATGCGCGCGGGCTCTCCGTCATCACCCGCGCGACGATCGCCTGCACGGTGGGGCCAGTGAACGGCGCCTCGCCGACGAGCATCTCGTAGAGGACGGCGCCAAGCGCATAGATATCCGCGCGGGCATCGATGGCGCGCTCTCCCATCGCCTGCTCGGGGGCCATGTACTGTGGCGTGCCGAGGGACAGGCCCGTCTGCGTCATGCGCGGGCCACCGGCGGCGCTCACGGCGAGCGCGATCCCGAAATCAGCGACAAGCGCCTGATCTTCGTGCAGCAGGATATTCTCGGGCTTGATGTCGCGGTGAACGACGCCCTGCCTGTGCGCAGACTCGAGGGCGCTTGCGACCTCGCGCGCAATCCGAACAGCGTCGTCCACAGCGAGCTGGGTTTCGCGGTCAAGCCGGTTCCGGAGTGACTCACCAGCGACGTACGGCATGACGTAGTAGAGAAGCGAGTCTGCCTCTCCCGAATCGAGCAGCGGAAGAATGTGCGGATGCTGAAGCTTCGCCGTCGTCTTTATCTCGGCCAGGAATCGCTCGGCGCCAAGCGCGGCGGCGAGATCAGGATGCAGGACCTTGATCGCGACGTCACGCTCGTGACGGAGGTCGTGCGCCAGGTAGACGGTGGCCATCCCGCCGACGCCGATCTGGCGGCCGACGCGATACCTGCTTTCGAGTGCGCTCGTGAGGCGCGTGAGGACGTCGCTCATGTCGCGCAAAGATAGGGTCGCAATGCCTTCCCGGCACGAACTACCTCAAATCGGCTGGATATCGCTCTCGCGGCGGTATGTCTACCGCACGGTATCACCACTCTCCATGGAGCGGTGTTTCTTCCCTTCCTTATTGTAGTGTTCTGTTGGCTTCACTTCGGATTCTCGAGCCACGACTCGAGCTCGGCTCGCGACCGGAGAATCGTTTTTCGCGATCTGAGAGCGGGATCGGTCTGTTCCGGCGTGTAGCCCGTGGGCAACCCGTCTTTCGAGCTGACGATCCAGCAATCCCCAGGCTCCCTGGTGCGCCCTTCCATGAGATTGCGCGGCGATTTGCCCAGGAGATTCGCCACCGCGCCGTAGGTTGCGCGCTGTTGAAAGCGCTTGAGATCTGCAAGGATCGAGTCGATCGTGCGAGCGGTTGCGGTGGGCGCGGTCATTTTTCTCCCCGGTAAAAGTCACAGTGTCACGGTCGATGAGAACGTTGGCCCAGTAATGGAAAAGCATGAAACCGCTTTGTTGCCAGAGCAATCATTGGCCGTTGCGTCCGCCGCCCAATTCCCGCCTTGTCGTCGCAGCAGGCAGGAGCGCAAAGCCCTGGGAATGCTTATCGCGGCCACAGCCAACCCATGACGCCAGCGGTAAGCAACCCGTAGATGAGACCATCGATAGTCGCCTTGATCGTTATGCTCCATGACCGGCGGTACCAGATCGACATCTGCCACAACGCGACCGAGTAGCCGATAAACGCCACCGTTCCGGCGAAACGAAAGACCTGGATGTACTCGGTGCCGTGCGGAAGCGCTCGCCCCGCGACATAGGCGGCAAAAACGCTTACGACGATCAGATAGGCGAACCACAGCCCGAGGTTTCGACCCATGCTGAAGTCGGCGTTCGGCAGCACCGTCATGATCACGTTCGGTCCCTTCCTGTATTTCTCCGCGAAAGCCTCGCTTCTGAGCTCTTCGCGAGAGGAGGGACGCGGCACCATGTAGTCACCTTCGGGAATCTCGAGCGCCCCGACAGCACTCCTGAACTCATCCTCCCTGGGCAGCCGGGGGTAATCGTTCTTGTGCCAGGGGCTCGCCATGTGAATGAGTGAGCTCACGACAAAAACGAGCACCGATGAGAGAATGATTGGAAGCCACAGCTCGGCGAGAGTAGTCATTGGAGTTCTCCTGTGACGGGACGATGCGGGAACCCGAGACTATCGAATTTTCAGAGCGTTAGCTACAATAAAAACAGATGGCGGCCCGGCCTTCTGGCGGCCGCATCCCGAGGAATCATTCAGCCGGCAGGTGAGTCATGCGATTCAAAGGAATGGCAGTATCTCTGTGTGCAGCTCTCGTTTTCACAGCGTGCGCGGAGCCGTCAGGCAACGGCGTGTCCGCACCCGATGGAGTTCGCGGGATCGTCAACGGCGAGCCAACCGGCAGTGCGTACGGCAACGTTGGCGCGCTCTTGTTCGATTACTGGAAGAACGGCGTGAGCGGCGACGACCAGTGGTGCACGGGAAGCCTCATTACTCCCACAATCTTTCTCACCGCCGCCCACTGCGTCGTTACACCTTATACTCCCGCCGGCTCGCAATTTTACGTTTCGTTCTCGAGCGACCTCTACGCGAAATCGTTCAAGTACATCAAGGCCACCGGTTACGTATACGATCCTGAATACGGGCGTAACACAGCGAATCTTCACGACCTTGCGCTCATCTTCCTTCCTGAAGGATCGACCAAAGGCATCACGCCGCTCCAGCTGCCGCCGCTTGGCTACCTCGATGGGCTGGCTGCACAGGGAGGATTGAGCAAGCAGCTCTTCGTCAACGTTGGGTACGGATCGTCATCGACAAGGACGGGCATCCCCGATTTCACGTACGACGGAAAGAGGAACACATCGAAATCGGAATTCATGGCGCTTCAGCCGACGTGGCTCGGCCTGCTCATGAACTCGAACGCAACTTCCGAGGGCGGCGACTGCTATGGTGACTCGGGCGGCCCGAAGTTCCTGGACGGCAACCCCAACATGGTTCTCGCGACGGTCACTACCGGCGATTATCCGTGCCGCGCTACCACGTGGGACTGGCGTCTCGATACGCCGGATGCAAGAGGCTTCCTCGGAAAGTACGTAAAGCTGCCGTAACGCGCTCTGACACTGGTGCCGGCCGAATCGCACCGGCACCAGCGGCATTACCCTCCTGATTCAGGACCAGCGAGTCGTCTCACGAGCTTGTCCAGAAACTCGAGACCTTCGTAGAACGACGTTGTCCTGAGCTTCTCGTCGCGGCCATGGGAATTTGTCTCTCCCGGAAGGGAGAAGATTCCACTTACTCCGTACGTCGGAATCCCCGCGGCACGCAGAAATCGGCCATCAGTCGCGCCGGTCGACATTGTCGGTATCACCGGGATGTCGCCCCACATCTGCCGCGTCAAGGCCACCGTCGCTGCAAGCAAGGTCGCGTCGACCGGCTGGGCCGATTCCGGAAATCGTTCCCGCACCGAATCGGCGAATGTGATCACGATTGCAGTATCGGACAGAACGCGCGCCAGAGCCGACTGAGTTTCTTCCGCGCTCGAAGTGGGTGCGATACGGCAATTGACGTTGGCCGTCGCAGTCTGCGGAAGAGCATTCTCGGCATGACCTCCACTCAGTCTCGTGGCGACACACGTCGTGCGCAGCATCGAGGCGAAGCGCGGAACTCTCGACAGAGTGCGCGCAGCAGTCGCGTCTCGTGGATCAGCTGCGATGGCTTTCATCGCAGCCGCGATTTCGGGTTGTTCGATCCTGGCGGTTTGCTCGAAGAAGGCGCGCGTGACCGGATTGATTGCAACCGGGAACGTGAATTTCGCGAGTCTGACCAGACTTTCGGCTAGCGTGTAGATCGCGTTGTCGGGTCGAGGAACGCTCGAGTGGCCTCCAGGATTCCGCACCGTCAGCGTGAAATTTTCGGGAACCTTCTCCGCTGCCTGGACGGTGTGGTAAAGAGGGCGCACAGTCGAACCGGCGGTGACGAGCGTACCTCCTCCGCCTTCGTTGATTGCGTACGCAGCGTCGATGAGATCGCGGTGTTGTCTGATGAGCCATTCGACCCCATTGTTGGCGCCCCCTTCTTCCGCCGCCGTCAATGCGAGTATCAGATCGCGGCTCGGGCGCCACCCTTCCGACTTGTAGCGAAGGAGGTTTGCGACAAAGATCGCGGCCATTGCCTTGTCATCGGCCGATCCACGTCCGTAGAAAAAGCCGTCCTGCTCGTGGAGCGTGAATGGGTCACGCGGCCAGTCTGAACGGAGGGCCGCTACAACATCGATGTGCGCGAGCAGCAGAATGGGTTTGGCAGATGTCTTCGCAGCGGCTCTGTAACGAACGACCAGATTTCCCTTGGTCGAGTCGCCGGGCGGAATCAGCACGTGCACGTCGCCGGCGGGAAAGCCGGCTTCGCGAAAGCGCCGCTCCATGGCGCGCGCAGCCCGAGTCGTCGAGCCGACTGAATCAACGGTATTGATCCCGACGAGCTCGGCGTAGATCTCGCGGGCGAGCCGCTCATGCGCCGTCGCCGCCGCGCGAGGTTTCGAAGCTGCCTGAGCGTGAACCGTCGATGGCAAAATAGCAGCATCGCTCACAGTCATCGCACTCGTGAGCGCGCAAAGGCGCAATATCCTGGAAAATCTCATGTCGTCACAACCCTCTGGCTTGCTGCGTCGCTACTGGTCCGTCAGGACTTGCACTCGCCGGAGGGAACGGTAACCGTCTGCCCCGAAGCTGCAGGAGTTCCGAAGTTCGGTGACCCGTCCGCGTTCCACGTGAATTTCTGTGTCCGGATCACCCGGTTCCATCCCGGCGCCGGATCGACTTTCGAGTGATAAACGATCCAGTCCTCGGTGTTGTCGGGAGAGCTCGTGAAGCTCGCATGGCCGACTCCATAGACTCCCGTCGTCCCTGTAAACACGGGCCCGGTCTTGATGAAATTCGTGCGATCCATCGGATCGGAAGTGAGCGTCTTCAGACGTAGCTGGCCCAGCTTGTACTCGGGAAGCCAGGATTCACGCGTGGAGTAAATGATGAACTCCTGCCCGGCATGCTCGAGAAATTCCGGACCTTCCTGGAGGTCGAGCTCCGTGCCCTTCTCCCAGGTTGCATCGGGGGTACTGAGAAGTGCGCGATTCGTCGAGATCGTCCATGGGTTCGACATCTTGGCGATGTACAGGTTCTGTGGCGTACGATCTGTCTGTGCATTCTTTGCCCAGCCCGACCATACCGCATACAGTTGTCCGTTGATGCGGCTCACTGTAAGGTCGATTGCCCAGACGTTCTCGGGATCCGCTCCGATGTTGTCGCCTGTGTACAGCATCCCCTTGTCGACGTACTGACCCTGCGGATCGCTCCCGACCGATTGCAGGACGCCTGCGCGCTGCGAGATGAAAGGGGGCCCTGAACGGCCAGCCGCATAGTAGATGTACCAGCGCCCGTCGATCGGGTGAAGCTCCGGCGCCCAGACGTTGGTCCGATTCCATCCTGTGTCAGGCGCAGCCCACACCTGCGTTGCGTTCTGTTTCGGCGACGTCAGCGTTTCAGACTTGTAGACGTAGATGCCGTTGTCGCGCGACTCGACGAGGTAGTAGAAACTGCCGCTCTTCACGACCCACGGGTCAGCGCCGGTCCCGATCGGGTTTGTGAACGTGCACGTGGTCGGCGGGGGTGGTGGTGGAAGCACCCCTGCCGGGCTCGTGCACGCGGCGAGGACGAGGAGAGTGAGTCCCAGTCCCCGCCGATATTTGAATGTCACTGCTGGGCCATGAATAACGTGTCCTCAAGGTTCGAACGCCGGGCGAAAGAGAACCTCGCCCGGCGTTCGATTGCCGCTTACCAGCCTGGGTTCTGTCTCACGTTCGGATTCAAATCGATCTCAGTCTGCGGTATCGGTAGATTCTCCGATTTCCCCGGGACGAAGAAGTTATACTCGGGGTCGTTCACGGCGAGGCTCTTGGACAGAAGATTGTGCCGTTTCAGGTCGTTCCAGCGTTGTGCCTCGAGGCCAAACTCGAGCAGACGCTCCTTCAGGATACGATCCCGCATCTGCGCCTGCGTCAGGCCCGCCGGCAGCGGTGCAAGCTGCGCGCGCGCGCGGACCCGATTGATGAACTGATACGCGCCGGCCGTGTTGCCGAGCTCGTTCAGCGCCTCGGCCTCCATCAGCAGTACGTCGGCAAACCGGATCACCCGGTAATTGATCGGGTTGTCCCAGTTCTGGTCGTTGTTCGGGATGTAGTATTCGCCGTATTTCTTGAAGAAGATGTCGTTAGGTCCACGACCGTTTGCGAGGAACGGCACGCCATAGACCGTCGCGCCTGGATAGTTATAGAAGAGCGTCGCATCGAGGCGCGGATCCACGCCACCGGTGACGGTTTTCTCGATCATGAACTGGTCGAAGAACCAGCGCGTCGGCCGCCCGTCACAGTAGCTCGGTCCGCCGCATGGCCCGATCATCTTCGGAATGTTGAGACCCCGCACTCCGGCTGACAGCTGCGTCTCGTCGCCGAACTGCACCTCGAACACCGATTCCTTGTTGTTCTCGAACTTGTCGGTAAAGTTGTCGGCGTAATTCGCCATCAGGTCATAGCCGGGAATCGCAATCACGCTAGCCAGAGTTGTCGCCGCGGCGGACCAGTTTCGCCGCTGAAGCTGCGCCTTTCCGAGCATTGCGAGCGCTGCGCCCTTCGTGGCGCGACCAACGTCTCCTCCACTGTACGCGGTGGGCAGCACGCCGGACGCATCATTCAGGTCTTTCTCGATCTGAGTGTAGATGTCGGCTTCGCCCGCCGATGCCGGCCTGTCAGTCGGCTCGGCGGTCCTGACGATCAGCGGCACTGAGCCGAACAGGTTTACGAGATTGTAGTACAGGAGACCGCGGATGAACTTGGCCTCGCCGACGATGCGGCTGCGCATCGTCGCGTCCATGTTGATCTCCGGAACACGGTCCACGACCTGATTTGCGCGGAAGATCGTCTGATAGTGATGCTGCCAGACTTCGCGCGGCACCTCGAAGTTGTAATCGCTCTGCGTGAACTTCGTGAAGTTGGACAGCTCGGTCCACGGGCTTACGACCATCCCCTCGTCCGAGCGGAGGTCGAACACGAAGGCTTCCCACCGGCCGTACGTACCGTTGTTCATCAGGCCGTTGTACGTCGCGTTGATTCCGAGAATCGCGTCGGCCTGCGTCTGCCAGAAAGAGTTCGTGCTCGGCTGATTCGGATTCGTCAGCTCGAGCTCCTGATTGCACGCCGTAATCGCCCCGCCGAGGAGGAGGGACGCGAGCGCGGCGCGAAGTGTCTTGTTGCGCATGAATGATCCCTCTCGGGTCTGTGTGTTCGAAGTCATGAGTTAAAACCTGAGGTCGAGGCCGAACGAAACCGTTCGCACGTTCGGGAAGATCCGCCCGTCATCGATGCCGCGAGCGAGCGGGTCCGCGAATCCGAGCACTTCCGGATCCCAGCCCGAGTAATCGGTGAACGTGTGCAGGTTCTGGACGTTCAGATATATCCGTGGCGAAGCACCCCGGATTCCTGCACGCTGGAAGACGGATGAAGGAATGGAATATCCAAGAACGAGATTCTGGACCCTGATGAACGAACCATCTTCGATCCAGCGATCAGAGTTGGCACGGTCATTTGAAGTTCCGGCCGGACCCCACACCGCGCGGGGATTGCCGCTGTTCGTATTCGCAGCTGACCATGGAACATACCCCTTCCGATGGTTTTGCGGGTCGTCCGTTCTATCGCTCCAGAACTTCACGACGCTGAAAATCTCCGCGCCTCGCGAGCCAGTGAAGTTCAACGCGTAGTCGAACGCGCTCGCTTTTCCGCTGAAGAACAAGCCACCGGTCCACTTCGGGATTCCGCTCCCCGCATTGTAACGATCCTGATCGTTCAGAACGCCATCGCCATTCAGGTCGACGAATCTCACATCACCCGGGACGGCATTCGGCTGAACCTTGTGAGCCGCGACCTCGGCGGCGCTCTGGAAGATCCCCGCGGTCTTGAAGACGTAGAACTCGCCGATCGGGAATCCGACTGCCGTGCGGGCAACTCCGAAGGGCCCGGCAAAAATCGGCTGGCCACCGTTGCCGAGTGAGATCACCTTGTTGTTGATCGTGGTCAGGTTGAGCGTGGTGTTGAGACTGAACGCCGACCGAACCATATGATGCGCGAGGTTCAGCTCGAAGCCCTTGTTCCGCACGGAACCAGCATTGACGACCGGGCTCCCCGACGCTCCAAGGCTCCACGGAATCGGAGCGCTGACCAGGAGGCCGTCGGACTTCGAAGTGTAGTAGTCCGCGGAAAAAGTCAGTCGGTCATCGAGCAACCCGAGATCCATGCCGACGTTCGTCTCCTTGTTGCTCTGCCACTTGATATTCGGGTTCGCAAGGCTGAGCTGCGTCGAGCCGGAAACGATTCCGTTGCCAAACATGTAGTTCACGTTCTGATTGATCGGCGCGCTGTACTGGTAGTCTCCGATGTCCTGGTTACCCAGTGTTCCTGTGCTCGCGCGGAACTTGAGGTACTGCGCGGCGCTGCCGAGGAGTGGAATGCTGTTATAGAAACCTTCCTCACTCACGACCCAGCCGACGGAGGCCGCGCCGAACGTCCCATAACGGTTGCCCGGACCAAATCTCGACGAGCCGTCGCGGCGAATGCTCGCCGTTACGAGATAGCGATTGAGCAGGGAGTAGCTGCCGCGAAGGAGCATTGCATTCAAGCGGCTTTGAACCAGAGAGCCGCGGTTGTCGAGCCCCGCTGTGGATCCGGCGTTGATCTGCGTGAGATCTTCATCCACGAAACCCTGCCGGTAAACGAACAAGGCATCGTTGTCCTGCCGCTGCGCGGTGAACCCAGCGACTGCGTTGATCCTGTGCTTCAAGGCACCGTAGTCCTTGTCGAACATCAGCAGGTTCTCGAACAGGAGCGACGTGAAATTCGTATTGTCGACGCCGAGTGTTGCGTACGGCGGGGGATCACGGAAACGCAGCTGGGAGATGCTGCGGAAGTTCCGGTTTCTGTTCGATGCGTAGTTCACCCCGCCGTTGAAACGGTAACGGAGGTACGGAAGAATCTTGAACTCGGCGTAGCCGCTTCCGATCACCTGGTTCGACCGGTCCGTGTTTTCCCTCGCGAGCTGCTGGCCTACCGGATTCGTGCCGAAGGTGGGGTTCGCGTTGCTTCCATATCCAAAGCCGCCCGGGTTGGCGGGGTCATAGACCGGGATCCCCGGCAGCATGCGAACGGCATCGATCAACGGAAATCCATTGAGGTTATGCCGGTCACTCCGCGAGAGGGAGATGTTCTCGCCAAAGGTGAACCGTCCGCGCCGCGCCTCGGAATTGACGCGAACGCTGTAGCGCTTGAAGCCAGTGGAGATGATGGCGCCCTTTTGCTCGAGGTATTCGCCGCCGACCAGGTAATCAGCTGTCGGCGACCCACCGGAGAATGAGAGGTTGTGATCCTGGATCGCGCCTGACCTGAACAGCGCGTCCTGCCAGTCGGTGCTGACGGTCGGATTCAATGCACCCGCCGGAACCGGCTCATTGCCGTTCTTGTAGGCTTCCTGCGTTATTGCCGCCCATTCCTGCGCGTTCATCATGTCGATCCGCTTCGGGATTTCCTGGAATCCGTAATAGGAGCGAAGGTCGGTCCTCGTTTCGCCTGCCCGTCCACGGCGTGTGCGAATAACAACGACTCCATTCGCCGCCTGCGCGCCGTACTGGGCAGCGGCCGATGCATCCTTCAGAACTTCAATGGACTCGATCGCGTCCGGGTTCATGTTCGGGTTCTGACTCATGTACATCCCGTCCACTACATAGAGTGGGGAGGTGTTGCCGCTCACGAAATTCTGTCCGCGTATGATGACCTGAGCGGGACGTCCCGGCTCACCCGACGCGACGACGTTTACGCCCGGGATTCTGCCGCGGAGCGCTTCCTCGAGAGTCGCAACCTGCTGATTGCGAAGCTCTGCGCCGGTCACGCTCGCAACGGCGTCCGAGACATCCCGCCGCTGCTGCGTCGTATAGCCAACGACTACCTGCTGCGTCAAAGTGGTCGCAGTTGCCTCGAGCTGGAAATCTGCCGTCGCAGATCCTCCCGGGGTCACCACAACCGACTGAGCGCGCGGGGCATAACCGATTCGCTGGGCACGAAGCGTCTGGTTACCGGCAGCCACACCGGTGATCGTGAAGCGGCCCTGGTCGTTGGTGATCGCTCCGATCGTGGTGCCCTGAACGGTCACACGCACGCCTACGACGGGCTGTCCTCCCGCGCCGCTGACGACACCGCTTATGGTGCCCGTAGCCGCACCCTGTGCCGCTGCCGACGTCGGGACGAGCCCTGCGATAGTCAACATCACACCGGCAAGCAGCAACGGCGCGACGAGCAGGACAGATCTCATTCGAAGATGTAAAAGGTCCATGCGTTTCTCCTCCATGATCAGCGGGATTGTGAACTTCCGCCCAGACGAGCGGTCGCGGAAACGTTGCTACCACCCGAAAGCCGGGCGCTGCTTCGTGCGTGATACAACATCTGGCCGGATATGCGCTGACGCGGCATTCCGGGTCCTTCTATAAAGAGCTCCAGCACCTTCGGTCCGTAAGCCTGAAAGTATCCTAGGCTGATGGGATGCAGCCCTGCCTGAAGAGCGATCTGTCCCTGCGTCTCAGTCGTTGCCGGCGATTGTCCGAGGGATGCGAGTATCGTCTCGTTGCCGATCCACAGTCGTGCACCATCATCCGACATCGACGTGAACGTATACACACCTGTGCGCGGTACGCGGATGTACCCGGTGAACATGATGCCGAACATCTCGCTGGTATCGCTCGGCGCAAGCGAGAAGTTGGGAACAGTCCCCGTTTTGGCCGGGTCAGGCCCGTTGCGCGGCTCGAGCCGGTCCACCCTGTCCCTGACCGGCCAGTTCATCCTGAACGGAGACTCGTACGTGGTATCCCTGAAAAACGCGTATGACAATCCGGGTGCCACCGTGGCTCCCGTGGCCGCAGCCGGCGCGCGTCCAGCGACGCGCTTGTACTCCGTACGCGCTTCGGGCGCGTGCGTCACAGTTCCGTGATCGAACGAGCGGGCTCGCACAGTTGTGTTGCCGCGGATCGTGAAGGGTCCTTTGTATAGTGCACTCGCCGCGGTCGGCTCACTTCCATCGGTCGTGTACCGGATCTGCGTCGGCCTTCCCTGGGTGATCGAGACTACGACAGCATTCGTGAACTCGGGATACTCGGGAAGGATGTACGGCGCGAGCCCCCGATTGACAGCCGCAGTCCGCGTTGAGTCGAATTTCGGAAGCCGGTCATACGTCATGAAACCGTTGAGCTCGACTTCGACATCGGTCAGCTGCGTGTACACCCCCGCGCTCATACCATGCGTGTCGCGAAGGTGCCACATCCGCTTCATGAGAAGGTCATACCGGTCGTGCAGCTCTTCCTCTGTCTTGTAGAGCCCGCCATATCCCCACGCTTCACCGGCCCACGTGTGGTTCGTCAACTTGTACCCGAGCCCGCCAAACTCCCCGACAACGGCCGTCTGTGTCTTCGTCCCGAGCATCGCCTGCGGGCCCTGATATCGGTGTACGTCCACAATGTCGCCGGCGCCCGAGTGCTGCCAGCCACTGACGTCGTTCACGAGCCGGCTCTGATCCAGCGACTTGATGATACCCACAATCCGCGGCGTATCGAACTGGCCCCACTTCTCGTTAAACGGAACCCAGACGACAATCGATGGAGAATTGTGGCGGTTCTCGAGCATTGCCCTGAGCTCCGACTCGAAATGCCGTTGCGCTTCCTTCGAATCGTTCCACCCGCTCGGCATGTCCTGCCAGATGGGTAACCCAAGCTTGTCGGCGTAGTAATACCATCGCGCCGGCTCAACCTTGATGTGCTTCCGCACCATGTTGAAGCCGAGCGCTTTCATGGTCTCGATGTCGGAGCGGAGAGCCTCGTCGGTTGGCGCGGTATAGAGACCATCCGGCCACCATCCCTGGTCCAGGGGACCGAGCTGGAAAACCGCCTTGCCATTGAGCGCAATGTGCTGGCGCCCCTTGCTGTCGCGGACGAGTCCCACCTTCCGCATCCCGAAATAGCTTTCGACGCGGTCGACTTCTCGCGCCGTCGTGCCCGATCCGGCTCTCAGTGAGACACGCAGGTCGTAGAGGAACGGATCATCCGCGCTCCATAAATGCGCGTTCGCCACGGGGATCCGGATCTCGCTGCCAGCTGCACCTGACGCGCGGGCGATCTCCTTTCCATTGCTCATGACGACGGCGTCGACGCCTGAGCCGGATGCGGATCCGCGGCTTCGCACGGTCAATTTGAGAGCGCCACCATCGACGTCGGGAGTCATCCTTAACGATTCAATGCTCAGCGGCGGCACCGGCTCGAGCCACACTGTCTGCCAGATGCCTGTTACGGGTGTGTACCAGATGCCTTCGGGCTCCGACACCTGCTTGCCGCGGGGCTGTCCGAACTTGTCGGTCGGGTCGAACACATCGACAACGAGCTCCTGCTGCCCGCCTGATCGGAGAGCGTCCGTAATGTCGAAAGAGAAGGGATCGTACCCGCCGCTGTGGAAGCCGACCTCCTTTCCATTCACAAATACATGCGTCTGCCAGTCGACCGCACCGAAGTGGAGAAGAAGCCGTTCGCCAGCTGCGAGGGAGGGCGGCGTAAAAGTGCGGCGATAGACTACACGGTCGGCATGACGACCAATTCCCGACAGTGATGACTCCATCGCGAAGGGAACGAGAATCCTTTCACTTAGGTCGCGGCCGAACGGCATTGCCGCGGACGAGTCAGCGACGACAGCGAATTGCCACAATCCGTTCAGATTCTGCCAGCGCTCGCGCACCATCTGCGGCCGCGGATATTCTGGAAGAACTTTTTCCGGGTCGAGCTGCGTCGCCCATTTGGTTAAGAGGCGTGCGTTCGCGGGTTTCCACGCGGCAGGGGCGGGAGCCGGCGGAGCAGGAGCCGGAACAGGGGCCTGCGCAACTGGCGCTGGCGGGGGAGCAGCGGCGGGACGAGACGTGGAACAGGCCGCAACCAGGAATGCACCGCCGAATGCAAGCACCGCTCGCCATTCCCCGACGCTCTTTCTACGTGATCCCGGCATGTTCGAATGCGGTCCGCTTGATGTCATGTTACGGCAGAGGCTGTTTGTTGGCCGAGAGAAGTTGCGCGCTCCAGCGGAGCCCGGCCGCGGAACATTGTCGGGCCGGCTTCGCGGGTACTCCCGCGCGACGGCGGAGCAGTCGACTCGCGAACTACGAGCGTCGCGTCCAGATAGACTTTCTGAAGCGGAAGCGCCTCTCTCGACTCGATGTGCTTCACCAGCATTTCGGCGGCAATTCGTCCCATCTCGAATTTCGGGACGCACACCGACGTCAGCGGAACGGAGAAGCTGTCGCAGAAGCTGATGTCATCGTACCCGATGACCGAGACGTCGCCAGGACAGGAAAGCCCAAGGTCGGCGAGTGCACGGCAGACGCCCATCGCAACCAGATCGTTGTAGCACGTCACGGCGGTCGGCCGCTCGGAAATGGCGCGGGACTCGAAGAGCTCGCGCGCGCAGCGGTATCCATCCGAAAGATGTGCACCAGTCATGATCAGGTCTTCGTCAGCGAACACGAGATTAGTTCCGCTGTAGGCCCGCCGAACACCATCGATCCGGTCCTGGCTGTGTGCTGAATATTCTGGTCCGGCGAAATGCGCCACCCGGCGGTGACCAAGAGAAAAGAGATACTCCACGGCCTGTTGAGAGGCACTGATATTCTCGACGTCGACAAGGCTCGCCGGCACCCCCCGGATTTCCTCGAGTAGAACAAAGGGGAAATTCCTGCGCTTGAGCTCGAAGAAGTGGGAGAGATCGGCGTGCTCATCGAGGACGGGAGCGGCGATCAATCCATCTACGTCCTTTTCGCGCAGCAGCTCCACCGCGCGGTATTCCGCCGCATAGGCCCCTTCGCTGCTCACTACGAACAACACGTAATCATGCTGCTCGGCGTGGGCGCGTACGCCCGCCGTAATCTCGTCGTAGTAGGGGTTGTCGTGCTCCTTGATGAGGAGAGCGATGCTCTTGTTGCGGCGGCCGGCACCCCGCCGGGCCTGCTGAGTCGGGCGGTAATTGAGCAGCTCGATTGCAGCGAGAACGCGACTGCGAGTGTCGCTGTTGACACTCCCCGTCTCGTTGAGCACAGCCGACACCGTGGCTTTGGAAACCCCGGTATGACGGGCGACGTCGTTGATGGTGGGCCGCTTTTCTGCCATCGCACACCTGTGGGGGACGCGCGAACCTCTGAACCCTCCTGAACCTGTTTGGTTCGGTTCAGGCGAGGGAGCATAGGAGCCGCGGAAAGGGGTGTCAAGAGGGGCGGGAGTCGCCCACTCACGCTCAGCTGATGCGACATTGGCCACCCTCCCTTCATTGCTTGACAACGACTCTGGGCCGTGGTATCGAATGGAGCGTTCGAACTCGTTCAGGCCGGTCAAACGCGACAAGGCGTTTTGCTCCGGTACTCTCCAATCTCTTTCTGGATCCGCCGATGGCCTTCGTCGAACGCCTCCCTGATGTGCGCCTCCGCCTGCCGCTTCTCCTCGTTCTCGCCGCAACATTCGCCGGCTGCACTCGCAAGGATGCCGGCTCGAGCTACGTCGTCGGATTCTCGCAGATGGAATCCAACAACCCGTGGCGAATCGCCCAGACGAAGAGTCTTCGCGACGAGGCCGCAAAGCGTGGCGTCTCGCTCGTAGTAACCGACGCTCAAGGACAAACCGCAAAGCAGGTATCCGACGTCGAGGATCTCATCGCGCGGCGCGTCAACGTCATCCTTCTTGCCCCCCGCGAATTCCAGGGACTGACACCCGCGCTTCAGGCAGCTAAGAAAGCCGGAATTCCAGTCATCCTCGTCGATCGTGAAGCGGCCGGGACCGCCGGTGAGGATTTCGTCACTTTCCTCGGATCGAATTTCGTCGAGCAGGGACGCCGTGCGGCGGACTGGCTCGCGAAAGCTTCCGGTGGAAAGGCAGAGATCGTGGAGCTGACTTTGACACCCGGCTCATCTGTCGCACGCGACCGAGCGGCTGGCTTCAAGGAAGAGATCGCGAAGTACCCGGGCATGCACATCATCGCTTCGCAGACTGGCGACGCATCCCGCGCCAAAGGCCAGGCAGTGATGGAGAACCTCGTTCAATCGCTCGGCAAGAAGATCACGGCCGTGTATGCGCACAACGATGAGATGGCGCTCGGCGCGATTCAGGCGCTGAAGGATGCGGGTAGAAAACCGGGAACCGACGTCACCATCGTTTCAGTGGACGGTGAAAAGGCAGCGCTGGAGGCGATTCAGCGCGGCGAGCTCGCCGCGACAGTCGAAAGCAATCCACGTTTCGGCCCGCTTGCATTCGAGACAATCGAAAAGCTGCGCGCAAAGCAGACGATTCCGACGAAGATCCTTTTGACCGATCGCCTCTTCGACAAGACGAACGCTGCGCAGTTCGTCGCAGAAGCGTATTGATCTGAACCCGGCCGGCTGAGCTGATGTCGTCTTCCGTGTCCGCCCAGGAGACGCGAGCTGGTTCTCTTCCCCTCCTCAGGATGGAGGGAATCGTCAAGCGTTTCGCCGGGGTAACGGCGTTGAGCGGCGTCGATTTTTCTCTCGAGGCCGGCGAGGTTCATGCGCTCGTCGGCGAGAACGGCGCGGGCAAGTCGACGCTCATCAAGATCATGACTGGTGCGTATCACCGCGACGCCGGTGAGATGTGGCTCGAGGGGCAGCCGGTCAACTTCTCCATACCCGCTCAGGCACAGGATGCGGGGGTGATCGCCGTCCATCAGGAGATTCATCTTCTTCCGAGCCGCACGGTCGCGGAGAACATATTCCTCGCTCGAGAGCCGCGGCGTTGGGGTGCGATCGACTGGAAGAAGATGTTCACGGACGCGACAGCGCTTCTTGCCGACCTTGGAATCGAGATCGACGCGGGCGCGACTCTCGGAACGTTGAGGACCGCTCAGCAGCAGATGGTCGCGATTGCCCGCGGTGTATCCCTGGGCGCCAAAGTTCTCGTTCTCGATGAGCCCACGAGCTCGCTGGCCGAGCGCGAGGTCACTCTTCTGTACGGGTTGATCAGGAAGCTGAAGACGCGGGGAACGGGCATCGTCTACATCAGCCACCGGTTCGACGAGCTTTACACCATCTGCGATCGCGTGACGGTGCTGCGCGACGGCGCTTACGTGGCAACCCGGAAGCTTTCGGAGATCGAGCGGGTCGATCTCATCTGTCTGATGCTTGGAAAGTCCCGCGAGGCACTGGCACACGGGGCGACATCGTTCAGTGCCGGCCCTCCAGTCGCAAATGCTGCCGCGGAGACGCCATTGTTAAACGCGCAGTCACTCCACCGCGGAACGCGTCTCCGTGACGTCTCGCTCATCGTTCGGGAGGGAGAGGTCGTCGGACTTGCGGGCTTGCTCGGCTCGGGACGCAGCGAGACAGCGCGCGCGATATTCGGCGCGGATCCGGTCGACGGAGGATCCATCGAGCTCCGTGGGAAGCGCACGGAGATCCGATCGCCCGGTGATGCAATCGCCGCCCGCATCGCCTATGTCCCCGAGGACCGAAAGGCGGAAGGCATCATTCCGGAGATGTCGGTGCGCGAGAACCTGACGCTTGCTGCGCTGCCGACTCTTTCACGTGCCGGCGTGGTGGATCGTGCGAAACAAAAAGAGATCGTCGACGAGTTCATCAGGCGATTCGGGGTGAAAGTCTCGAGTGCCGACCAGAAGATCCGCGAGCTCTCGGGGGGCAACCAGCAAAAGGTTCTCCTCGCTCGATGGCTGTGTACGCAACCCGAGCTGCTGATAGTGGACGAGCCCACACGCGGAATCGACATCGGAGCGCGCGGTGAGATTCAGGCATTGATCAACGAGCTTGCCGCGGAGGGGCTGGGTGTGCTCATGATCTCATCGGATCTCGAGGAGCTCGTCGAGGGAAGCAGCCGTATCGAGGTGATGCGCGACGGCCGCGACGTGGCCGAGCTTCAGCGGGACGAGATCTCGCAGGACTCGATCATTCATGCGATGGCAAGCGGCAGCGCGGTAGAGAGTGCAGCTGCTGCGGGAGCGGTAGAGTGAGGACAACCACAGGATCGGTCGGGTGACGACTGCCGCCCCTCCCGCCGTGAGTAATCGTGGTATTCCGCAGTGGCTGGCCCCGGGGTCGACGTCGGGTGCGCTCGTCGCGCTGCTCGTGCTTGTGATCCTGAACTCGATTTTTACCGCGAACTTTGCGACATCGAGCAATTTCTGGAACGTTCTTCTTCAGGCGTCGCAAGTGGTGCTGGTCGCCGTTGGAATGACACTGGTGATAGCCACCGGCGGTATCGATCTGTCGGTCGGTTCCGTCATGGCGATTGCGGGTGCGGTTGCGGCGACGCAGCTCCCGCGTGGAATTGGCGTAGCAGTTGTTCTCGCATTGCTCGCCGCTCTCCTCGTCGGGGCGCTCAATGGTGCGCTGATTACGCGTTACTCAGTGCAGCCGATCGTTGTGACGCTCGCGACCCTGATTGCGGGCCGCGGCCTCGCGCAGGTGTTGAGCAACGATGGCGAGCTCGTGCCGATAAGCAACTCTGCGTTCGAGCTGCTCGGGCGTGCGTACATTGGTCCCCTGCCGATGCCGGTCGTGATTGCGACGATCGTGGTTGCAGCCGCTGCGTTCGCGCTTCACGCGACACCGTTCAGCCGTTACGTGCTTGCATCGGGGGGAAATCCAGCCGCCGCGCGGCTGGCTGGCGTCCCGGTACGTCGCACTCTCTTGACCGTCTACATCGTTTGCGCTTTACTCGCTGGCCTCGCCGGCTTGATCGAGGTTGCCCGGCTCGGCGCGAGCGATGCCGCGAAAGTGGGGCTCAACATCGAGCTGGATGCGATCGCGGCGGTAGTGGTTGGCGGGACTGCGTTGAGCGGCGGGCGCGCCACGATTCTCGGCACAGTCGTCGGCGCGCTCATCATGCAGGTGATCGCGACGAGCTTCAACATGCTGCTTGTGCC
>DATAIM010000150.1:0-2307 GCA_036262655.1 Gemmatimonadaceae bacterium
CTTTCCGTTTCGTCCTCAGTAAGCGACCGCGAGGTGGCTGGCAGCAGCGACGGCCGCCGCTTGGACGACCGCGAGCACCGGGTGGATCACGAGGGCCGAGGTGGTCGACTCCCGCATCAGATAATCCGCTGCGCTGCCCCCTGCTGCGCGCGCGATGGCGTTGCGGCCGCGGGTCGCGATCGCGACCAGATCGATTTCCGCCGATTCAGCAAGATGGAGAATCGCTGCGGGAATGTCTTCCGCAACGATGACCTTCCGAGTGACAGGTATGGAGCGATGCTCTGGCCCGGTGAGCAGTGAATCGAGGTAGCGCCTGGCGGATGCGACTTCATCCGCGCTCGCAGGTCCGATGTCGGACTCGAGAACCCCAGCCCGGCGCGGCGTTGCGGGGACTACACGAACGAGAGTGAGCGCTGCGCAGTCGGTCCGCGCGAGCGACACTGCGGAGTCGAGACTTTGTTCGGCCAGCGCTGAACCATCGAGGGGGACCAGGATGCGGCTGAACCGGATTCCGCTCGCGAGTGCGGTTGCGATGGAAGGTGGACGGACAACGAGGACCGGGATTCCGCTTTCGCGGATCAGCTGATCGGCGACGCTTCCGAACCACGCCCGTGCGAGTCCTTTGCGCGCGTGACTCCGCATCACTATCAGGTCCACCTGATGACGTCTCGCATAGCCGACCAGCGCATCGACTATCGGACCGGACTCGAGCGAGGCCCTCACGTTGACGGTAGAGTGTGACCTGCACTCGACCGCGATCGAGTAGAGATCCGCGAGCGCGTCGGAGCGCAGCTGACGAGCACTCTGGTTCTCGCTGGCGTACGCCTGCGGTGCACCGACGGCTACCGGCGAAACGGCGACACGGACGAGCCGGAGGTTCGCACCGCATCGCGATGCAATCCGAAGCCCGTGAAAGACGGCCTCTCTCGAGAACGATGACCCATCAACGGGTACCATGACATTGCGATACATGACTCCTCCATCGGTGAAACCGTTTGAGGAATCATGATCGCCTCGAGGCCGAGGCGAATCAGTAGGCTATTCGGCGAAATTATGTGGGGAGTTCGCCTACAGCACCCGCAGGCCGATCAGCTCTTCCGCTTTCCGCGCGACTGCCGGTTCCGGTCCGTGAGCTCGTCGGTCGGGAGGTGGCCGTGACGGTCGAGGTCGCGGGAGAGCCCTGTTTTCTCGCTGTTTTTCTCTGCTTCATCGTGCTGCTGACGATCTTCGAACAGGCGATCGCGTCCGGTCGTGTCATGAGCGCGGATTTCCTCAGGGTCGTGGCGCGGGCTCTGGTCATTCCTCGATTCGCTGCCTGCGTTTGCAATTTCTGCCTGCCGGGCTCGCGTCCTGTCACCTTGCTGGTCCGGCGCATGGTCGAGCGCACCCTGCTGTCTTCCTTCGTTGTCCTTGTTTTTCCCCATTTGTGTAGCCTCCGTTTGGAACGGAAATGGGCAACCGCCGTGCCGAGCCGAGGTACCAGGCGGTGGCGCCGGCATCCGACGGTTGTATGTTTGGCTCGACCTCGACCACAATCGGCGCGGAGCGGATATGACGGATGGAACGATCAGCACGGCACCCTCGAAGTCCAGCGTCTGGGAAGATTTCGTAGACATTTTCTATCAGCCATCGGACGTCTTCGATCGGCGGCGTGAGGGGCAGTTCGGGCTGGCGCTGTTAATCCTCACGATCGCTATGGCGATCCTCACCTTCGCGCTCAATAACGGGCTCGCGCCGGTGATGGACGCCGTCATGGCGAAGCAGCAGGCGGCGATGCTTGCCAAGAATCCGAATCTGACAGCCGAGCAGCTTTCTTCGATGACGGGGGTGATGGAGAAGTTCTCGAAGTTCGGTGCGATCATCTTCGTACCGATTGCGGCGGTGCTGGGGGCGGTACTCATCTGGCTCATCGGGAAGTTCGTCGACGCGAAGATGGGATTCGCCGCGGCGATAATGATCTCGGTTTATGCCGGAGTGCCCCGTCTGGTACAGACGGTAGTTACAGCGGTCCAGGGTCTTCTCCTTCCTCCCGAGGCGATCACTTCTCCGTTCAGCGTCAGCGTCGGGCCGGCGCGCTTCCTTCCTGATTCTGCCAACCCGGCGGTTGCGACTTTCCTCTCCGGCTTCGACCTGTTTACGCTCTGGACTGTCGTGCTGACGGCAATTGGCGTCGCTGTCGTTGCCCGGGTGCCGATGAAGCGCGCGGCTATCGTCGCCGGGATCGTGTGGCTGGTTGGCCTGCTGCCCGCTCTCTATAGCGCGATGCAGGCGAGTTAGCTCTCGAGGAAGCCGAGCTGGCTCTACCCG
>DATAIM010000151.1:0-18533 GCA_036262655.1 Gemmatimonadaceae bacterium
AACGGATGGCTCTGAAGGTCAATACGAGCTTGCGGGAGAGCGCGTTCTGTTCGAGCGGACCGACAACCTCGAGGCCGATGTCAGGACACTCACCGCTGAGCTCGCGCTAAGACTGGAGCGACAGATTCGCATCGCCCCTGAGCAATACTTCTGGTTTCACCGCCGCTGGAAGACGAGGCCACCTGACGAAGCTCAGTGACATTTCCTCCCGCCTTCGTCCCATATTCGCCGCTGCGTGTCGAT
Organism: Gemmatimonadaceae bacterium; assembly: GCA_036262655.1. Classification (GTDB taxonomy): domain Bacteria; phylum Gemmatimonadota; class Gemmatimonadetes; order Gemmatimonadales; family Gemmatimonadaceae; genus UBA4720. Next base: position 244 of record DATAIM010000151.1, read on the forward strand.
GAAGGCACGACGATACTCTCCGGCACCGAGGGAGAGCTTGATGACGCCAAAATAGCCGTGAATAGCTGCAGCTGAGTTTCGGGCTCGCTGACGACGCATTCCTCTCAAGTCGCCGCCACCCGTTCCAACGACAATCTCCTCTATTCCACGGACGGAATCCGCCACTCCAGCGGGCGTCTGTGGAAGGAAGCGCTCGTAGTTGTGCTCGTGCCCGTTGATGATCAGATCGACACCATGATCGTACAATACTTTCCAGAGCGTGCGCATGGAGGGCTCATTGCCATGCTCTCCGGAGCTGAACAAGGGCCGATGGAAATATGCCAGCGTGCAAAGACGCTGATGAGTCGCGAGGTCCTCCTTCAGCCAGTCTTCCTGTTCGCGTCGCTCGGCGGCCCGTCCTGGATTTGCGACGAGCTCGCTGTTGAGTGACAGGACATGCCAGTCGCCGAAATCGAAGCTGTAGTAGCCTTTCCCCGGAGGTCCGGCTTTTTCGCCGAAGTATTTGAAGTACGGCTCCGCGCCGCGTGTCCTGTACTCATGATTTCCAGGCGCGGGCCGGATGTATTTCATGATTCTCTTGTGTGCATCCCCCCAGGAGTTCGTGAAACAGCGGGCGAACTGAGTCGCTGTACCGGATGGGTATGCGTTATCCCCGATGCTTATTACCACGTTCTGGAGATTGGCTACGCTGTCGACTCTAAGAACGCTGTCGATGATTGCTGCGGTCTGCTCGTCGCCACTCTCGCCACAGACTGCGATGTCGCCGGCACCGATCAGCACCACGGAACCGCTCAGGGCGACCTCGCGCGCCGATGCCCCGATCGGCGGCGGGGTCGAACCCTCATCGCGCGAGCACGCTGCTACAATCGCGGAGAGGGGCAGCAGAAAAACGATAACCCATAACTTCAAGCACGGGTTGCGTCGTCCCGAGAGTCCGAACCGCATCACCGGTTCAAGAGCTTAAACTCAGTACGCGAAGCCGAGACTGACCATTGTGCGACGCTCAGGCTTACTCGTGAACAGGACGTTGATGTTCTTGCCGGGATCGACGACACCAATCCAGAATCCGGCGCCAACAGCCGTGTGCCATCCGCCTGGAGACTCACCATCCAGATACACGCGCCCCGCCTCGCTGAACCCGATCAACCCTACGTCCAGGGGCACCACCAGCGGGAACTTCGCGACAGGAACACGAAGCTCGCCGGCGCCATACACCGAAGCATCGCCGGAGAATCGCTGGCGGTGCTCGGTGCGCAGCGTACTTCCACCGCCAATGAATGCGGCATCGAAGTAGGGAAAGCTGCCGTAGACCTTCTTGCCTCCCGCACGGAGCGCGACGACCGGACGCGGACCGAACGGAATGTTGAGGTACGCAGTTGCCGCACCTTCCACCGACTCGTACGCCGATTTCACGTCGAGCATTCCTGGATACCCGGTGGCCCCGGCGTCAAAAACAAGCCGCGGCTTCATGGTATCAGGAAGACTACGGGTGTCGTGGTGGAGCTTCAGCTGCAGACCCGCCTCTGCGAAGCTGGTAAACCCGTAGGGCCGAAGCTGAGAGATGAACTGGTTAGGCTCGCTGGCGGTAGTCGTGTAACGAAGTATTGGACCAACCGAGATGTCGCTCGCTTCATTCAGCGAGAAACCGATCGCGGGGCGGAAATGCCAGGCCGTCTGTTTCACGTCGTAGAATTCTTCCTCCCGCTCGGGAATGTCGTTGCCGAAGCCCCGGAACTGGACGATCTCCAGCTGCGTCACCGCGGCCGTTCCCAGCACGTGCGCGGCTGAGCTTTCAAAGCGCTTGTCACCCAGAAGATTTACGGCCCCACCGCGGTGAACGAACGAGTATGCCAGATCGCCCTGCAGCTTGCTCTGGTAGGGTACGTGGCGGAACCCGTAGACCGTCCGCGCGATGCCGATGCGCGGGACGAGACCAATCCCGTGTCCCGTTCGCGCGCCAATGACTGGTTTCATGGAGACGCCGCGATCGCGCTGCGGGGGAAGCTCCGTCGTGTATGCGCGGACCCACGGGCGCCGATTGAACTTCCTGTCGAGCGCGCTGGCTGGGTCCGTATGCTCGTGAACGGTGTCGGGATCATAGCGGACGCCCGTAACCGTACCCGCGTCATACAGGTGAGTCGGATTGCGGTGACCATTCACCAGCGAGCGGTCATCGAGCGTGTTGGTGCCGTTCCCACCCACTACTCGCACCGTGATACTCCGTTGCGCTTCGCCTGAGACTACCGCGTGATCGTCACCTCCGTGCAGGTAAAGACGAATCTCGCGAGTCTCGGCGGGATCGAACCGGCGGGCCAGGTATGGCTCCGCTCCTCGAGAGCGAAGCGCCACCGACACGCTGCCATCAATACCCCGGGTCACCACTGCCTCTTCCGGCGCATCGGTGCCATGGAGCTCGGCGATCGTCCAGAGATCTCCGTAATACTCGAGCGCGGCGTCGGGCAGATGATCGCGTCGAGCTCGGAGCTTTGCGGCAATGCGCGCGCTGTGCGGCGCATATTCCCGGGGTATCGCGCGAATCGACTCGTCTATCACCGCGTCGGTGATGGTCTGCTGAAGACGAGTCGCCTCCGACTTCCACGCCGTGCGATCGAGACCGGCGAGCAGTCTCCGGTCGAACTCCATCGCGTTCTCGAACAGGGCACTTCCCTTCGGATAGGTGCTGTCGAATCTGACGAGCGCGGGAGCGATTTTGCGCGCGATGTCGAGCAGCTTTCCCTCGTAGGAGAGGAATACCTTATCGCGGTCGCGCGGGATGGGTTCCCATGCGCCTCCTTCGGACAGACGCGCCCACTTCCACTGATCGGGGTGCCTGTCGTTGTCGTTCAGCAGCATGTCGACGAGTCTTGCGCGAAGGAACGTCCGCGCGTCGATCACGTTCACCGGGTCTGCATTGATGCGATCGAGAAGGCCCTGTGCGTCGAGTATCTCGGATGCGCCGGCGAACGCACGTCCGTTTCCTGGAACCGTCGGGTACTCCTCGATACTGCCGAGAAGTCCGGCAAATTCACTCCGGAACTCTCCAAGTCTCGGGTCGTCAGGCATCACCACGAGACGCGGGGTCGGGTGAAGCAGCCCCACAGCGCGAAGAATCGGCGCGGCCGCGACCACTCCTCCGGGGTGAGAAGCACTTCCCTGGTCGCGGAACAAGCTCCAGATGAGCGTCCCGCGATACTCGTCCGGTAGAATCGTATTCGACTTGAATACAGGGCGAAACACATACTCCGCGCTATCCGGCGCAACGAAGCGAAGTGACCGCGTCTGCCGCCCTCCTCCGAGCTTTGTGGCCGTCAGTCCTCCTGCAAACGTTCGCAGATCCAGAACAGGGACTCTGATCGGGGTCGTCCACTCCGCGCGGTAGTTGTCGCCAAGCAACGACCGGTGTCGCGGACCCGCCGCGTACCCTGGTCCGGCAGGGAGGGTTACGCTGTCCCTGCTGTCGAGTGCGGGTGCCTGTGCGCTCGCTATAGTTGCCGATCGCGTCAGCGCCACGGCGACAAGAGCGATTGCAATGGAACGGCGGCGCCAGCTGCATTTCCTGATCATAGTGTGCCCGCCGCTCGGATCAGGGGCGCCAGCGGTACAACGTGATCGACGCGGGCCCATTAGAGGCTTCGTCACTGATAATGAGGATGTTGTCAATGGTGATTGCGACTCCTTCAGCCTGCGGGTGTTTCCCCGGAATGTGTTCGGAGCGAAGTACATCGCCCTCCGGAGTCATGACGACGAGGCCTTTCTCCTGCGCCGCCACCATCACGTAGTTCCCCGTGTTCGGGTCGAGGGTAATATCGGATGGCCGAAAGTTCTTCCACTTGTTCGATCCGACGACCGTTTCCATCGGAATGGTGAACTCCGATATCTTCCCCGAGTCAGCACCCGCAAGGCGCATATGGTACATCACAAACTGGCCGCGCATGGCCTTTTTCAGCGCGCGCTTGCACGGCATCACGAGCCATGCACTGTCGGGGTCGAATGCAACGCCCTCGAACTCGCATTCCTTGCCGAGATGCGTGTCGTGAATCTTGTAAGCGACGCGGGAGTTATTCGTACCGCGCTTGAACTGATAAAGCTTGCCATTGCTCTGAATCATCCATAAGTCGTCGCCGGCAACGGTGATTCCCTCAAAATCCGCGTGAGTTCCCTCGCCGACGTGAAACCGATCGACGACGATTCCTGTGCGCGGGTCGAGCACGTAAACGAGAGCCCGCTCGTCGCCATGGGCGAGAAGCTGTCCCCGCGCCGTGAGAGCGATCCCGGAGATTTCGCGCAGCTCGGTCGGCATGATCCACATGGCGACCGGCTTTCCCTGCGCTCGCCCTGCATCCGCGTTTGCGAGGCGTCGCTCCAGCGCTCTTACGCGATTTGTAGCGACAGCCCGTAATTGTGCTGCCTCTGCTGCGGGTGTATCGCGGCAGCCGATCGCGACAGACGCGAAAGCGATTCCGGCGAGAACGCGTCGGACGGTCATCAGTCCTTCTCGTCGCTGTCCCGAATGCGCTCGCCGAGCTCGACGTTTGCTGTCGTGATGAGACCGGCGGCCTTGTCGTGAATGGCCGTGAGTACCTGGTCGCGCATCACCGATTTCTTGAGGCGGATCAGATAATGAATCTCCGATGGCTTCCCGACATTCGTGACCACCTCGTCGAGCCGCCACCGTCTTACCACCTTGTCGAGAACTTCCTGCACCGCCTGCTGAGCATCACCAACGTTGTTGGTTGCAACGCTGAGCACCGCATTGTAGCGCGGCTTCTTCTTCTTTTTGCCGAGTACGTCGCTCACTCGCTCGAACCGCTCTGCTAATGCGCCCGCTTCGGCAGGCGATAGGCTCAGGATGAGATCCCGATCGGGTACTTCGTGCTCGATCGTCGGGTTGGCGAGCTGGTCCAGGGGCTCGGACCAGCGTGCGGAAGCGGTGGGTGTGAGCACGTTGCGGCCGTAGTCGTATCGCCACGTGAACAGCAGCACGAGGTTGAACACGACTGACAGAATGGCGCCGACTGCAAGGGACTGGACCCCTGCGGCGAAGCCAACAGCAATGCTGAGAAATATGAAGACCACGTCCCGTGTATCCCGCAGCGTCGCGCGAAAGCGGACTGCTGCGACCACGCCTGCAAGGCTGAACGCTAGAGCGAGGCTGTGCTGAACGATGATGACGATGCCGGCAACTACCAGGGGCAGAATCACGAGTGTCTGGACGATTGCCTGGCTGTGGCCGGTAACCGAGCGCGCAGACATGTAAACCCACGAGACGGGCAGCATGAGGAGCAGCGTTCCAACGAGGATGACGGTCGTCGAGGCGACCAGCCGGACCAGGGAGTCATGGCCGAACATGGACTCACCGGCCGCCTGACTCAGTCCATCCTGGAGCACCGACGGTACTTCGAGGGCGTTATCGGCTCCCCTCCCAACGAGCAGGTCCTCCGTACCGGGGAAGAATCTCGCGAGTGCCCAGATTACAAGGGCCAGAATCGCGTAATAGGCAAGGAGCCGTCGTATCGGGCGTTCGGAGCCCAGAGTCACTACATCTATGAGTGGCTTCAAGAAGGGCATGGTCCCCTCCAGTGCAAGTTGAACGCCGGTTCCCGGAGTGTGTTACTTAGTCGCTCCCGAGTCCGGCGTCCAGAACCGCGACCGTTACGCCGTGATCTTGCACGCCCTGCGCGTCAGGTTCGGGATAGGCCGGAAAAGCGGGTTAACCGCCGAGAATGCCGTTGACGTTGCTGCGAGCGACGAGTTCGGCCCGGCAAGGGGGACCTGGAGGCCGGGCGATAAGTCTTGCGAGTTGCAGCTGTCCTGAGCAGAGTGGTGGATGCCTCTGCGCATTCTGTCGCGTGAACTGCAGCGCGCTGTCCCGATTCTTCTGCTCGTCGCCGCCGCAGCGTGCTCCGGATCGGGCGGCGACATCATCGGCCCTCCACCACCCGTCCCGACGGATACCGCCGCGCCACCTCTCCAGCGGGAGATGCGCGGGCTGTGGGTCGCGACGGTTGCCAATATCGACTGGCCTTCCGGGCGAAACCTCTCCGCCGACCAGCAGAAGGCAGAGCTCATCGATATCCTCGCGCGGGCTAAGACCGCAGGCATCAACACAATAGTATTCCAGGTGCGGCCGGCGGGTGACGCCGTGTACCAGTCGTCACTCGAGCCATGGGCCTCGCTGCTGAGCGGAGCGCAGGGCACGAACCCGGGATACGATCCTCTCGCATTCGCGATTCAGGAAGCGCACGCGCGCGGCATGGAGCTGCACGCCTGGATCAACCCTTTCCGCGCCGGCAACACCGCCGATACGGCGAGCATGGTCGCGCCACACCTCTTCAAGACGCGGCGCGATCTCATAAGGATCTACGGCGGCAACATCTGGATGGATCCGGGCGAGCCCGATGTGCAGGATCATTCGATGAGGGTAGTGCTCGATATAGTGCGGCGGTACGACATAGATGGCATCCACGCGGACGATTACTTCTATCCGTACGTCGTAAATGACAACGCCGGAAAACCAGTCGCGTTTCCGGATGACGCAACCTGGTCGAAGTACGGAACCGGACTTCCCCGCGACGACTGGCGGCGCGCAAACATCGACCGGTTCGTCGAGCGCCTGTATCGTGAAGTACATGCGGTGAAACCCGTCGTTAAGGTCGGAATCTCACCATTCGGAATCTGGCGTCCGGGTTTTCCCGCCGGCATTGCAGGACTGGATGCCTACGCCACCATCTACGCCGATTCGCGAAAGTGGCTTCAGCAGGGGTGGGTGGATTATCTGGCTCCGCAGCTGTACTGGAGCATCGCCGCACCACAGCAGAGCTATACGGCTCTCCTCGACTGGTGGCTGGCTCAGAGCACAATGGCGCGGCATGTCTGGCCGGGCCTTGCGGCCTACAAAGTGAATGACGGAACCACCAGCGCATTCTCCAGCCAGGAAATTCCCGATCAGATTCGTGCTACGCGGCTGCGACAGGGCGGCACAGGCAACCTTCTGTACAACACGAGCTGGACCCTGAAGCGAAACGGTGGAGCTCTCGCTAACACACTCGCGGGGGATCTCTACCGGACGAGCGCTCTTGTGCCGGCATCGTCATGGCTGGATGCGACACCGCCTCCCGCGCCAGCTATCGCGATTGCGAGTGACATTCTACAGATCAGGCCGGGCCTGGGTGAGACGCCGAGATGGTGGGCCCTCCGCATTCACGCATCGAGCACGTGGACTACGCGCATTCTTTTCGGAACGGATCGCACCCTGTCGCTGCCATCGGGTGCCGACCGCGTTCTCGTTCAGTCAGCCGATGCCGCGGGAAATGTCAGCGCCGCAGCGGAATGGCGGCGCTGACATTCTCTTTGTAGGGCTACGGCCGCTGACCTCCTGACGTAACCGGCGTTCCATCCGGATTCAGAAGCGTCACCGTCGTGCCTACGTCTTGCAGCGAACGAAGTCCCGGCTCGATCGCCGCCCGATCTCCGACGACCAGAATGGCGAGGTGTGACGGATCGATTGCCGCATTCGCGACGCGCGAGATGTCAGCGGCTGTGACTTTCTGTATCGCCGCGATGTAGCCGTTGAAGTAGTCGTCCGGGAGTCCGTACAAAACGACATCGCCAAGACGACTGGCTATCTGCGCGGGAGTCTCGAAGGTTCTGGGAAATCCGCGAATCAGTGACTGTTTCGCACGCTCCAATTCGAGCGGCGTGACCGGCACTTCACCACGAATGCCGCGGAGCTCCTTCAGGAACTCGGTAACGGATTCCTTCGTTACGGCCGTCTGTACGCCGGCGCTCGCTGTGAAAGGACCTGCACCGCGGCGATAATCGAAGCTCGTGCGCGCGCCGTAGGTATAACCCTTGTTTTCGCGAAGATTGAGGTTTACCCGCGAAACGAAAGCGCCCCCGAGGATCTGGTTGAGCACTACGCGCGCGAAATAATCGGGAGTCGACCGCGCCGCACCGACGAGCCCGATGTTGATTACTGACTGCGCAGCACCCGGCCGATCGACCAGATAAACGGTGCTCTGCTTGCGTTCGGCTGGTGCCTGATCGAGCCGCACCGAGGGAACGGGTGCAGCCTTCCAACCCGCGAGCGCTTTCTCGAGCTGCGCGACGATCGCGTCCGGTTGTACATCTCCGACGACGACAAGGGCCGCGTTATTGGGCCGATACCACGTCGAGTAAAAGGCGCGAAGACTCTCACCTGTCATTCCGCGGATCGTCGCTTCAGTCCCATTCTGCGGATGACCATACGGATGCGCCGACCCGTAAAGAATATTCGCGTACACATCCGAGGCGATCGACGTCGCCTCGTTCCTCCGTGAAGCAAGCTGCTGGAGTCGCGATGAGCGGATACGTTCAAGATCCTGCGCGTTGAATGCCGGATTCAGCAGCACGTCCGCAAAAATTCCGAGAGCCGCGTCCGTGTGACGCGTCAGCGTGGTCAGCGAGAGGCGATTCGCGTCCCAATCCGAAGTGCTCGACAGATTTGCGCCGATCGAGGCTAGCTCGGTCGAGAGATCCAGCGCCGACCGATGCGTCGTGCCCTCGTCGAGCATGTCCGCGGCAACGACGGCAGTTCCTGCCCCGCTGGCAGGATCAGCCGATGCCCCGGCCTTCAGCACGAGATTCATGGTCACTACGGGCATCTCGTGATGCTCGACGATGAGGACGTCGAGCCCGTTCGAAAGCTTTCGGCGCTGGAGCCGGGGAAGCGTGAAGCCTGGGTCAGGACCGCCGGGAGGTAACGAAGTGTTGAGATCCGCACCCGTTGGCGCTGGCTCGGCGTCGGTCACCTGGCCCGATGCGGCACCTGATGCAGCAGCGCCGGCGGCCGCGCTTTGCGACATCTGACGGGAGCCAGCCAGCGGCGTAACTGTGAATATCAGCTTGTTGTCACCGAGATAGGTCCTCGCGACACGCTGCAGGTCCGCTGGTGTGACAGCGCGGTACCGGGCCAGATCCTGTTCGAAAAATCCGGGGTTGCCTGTAAAGACTGCGTTCTGGTTGAGCTGGTCGCTTTTCCCCCCAAAGCCGCCAACAGTCTGAAGGCTGTAGATGCGCCGAGCTTCATTGACGTTGTAAGCGCGCTGAATGTCCTCCCGGGATGGCGGCGAAGCGATGATGTGCGCGACTTCACGATCGATCGCAGCCTCGAGACTATCGAGGGACACGCCTCGGCGCGGGGTCGCCACAATCTGGAACGTTCCCGCAAGCTCACGGGAAACGTTGCTGGCGGACACATCCTGCGCGACCTGCTTGTCATATACGAGCGCGCGGTACAACCGCGAATTCTTTCCCTGGCCGAGGGCCGAAGCGAGAACATCGAGCGGCGCCTCGTCGCGGTTGAACGCGGGAACCGTATGCCATACCATGGTGAGACGAGGCGAGGCAACCCTGTCTTCCATCCCCTGACGGAGGGTTCCGTTGAGCTTCGGCACAGGAGCCGACACGGGCTTGATGTCCGGCCCGCGCTTCACCGGCCCGAAATACTTCTCGACCAGCCGGCGAGCCTCGGCTGGATTGAAATCGCCGGCAATCGCCAGCGAAGCGTTGTTCGGCGTATAGAACCGGCGAAAGAAATCCTTGATGTCATCCATCGAGGCAGCGGTGAGATCGTCGAGCGATCCGATCGTCAGCCAATGGTAAGGATGATCTTCCGGATAGAGAATCTCGGCGATGCGGGCACCGGCCAGACCGTAGGGTCGATTGTCGTAATTCTGGCGCTTTTCGTTCTTTACGACGTCGCGCTGGTTCGCAAGCTTGGCTTGAGTCAGAGTCTCGAGCAGTCCACCCATGCGGTCTGCCTCGAGGAAAATGGCGCGCTCGAGAAAGTTGGACGGAACAACCTCCCAGTAGTTCGTGCGGTCGGTGTTCGTCGAGCCATTCAACGTGCCGCCGACTTCCTGAAGGGCCTTGAAGTAGTCGTCGTCGTAGTTCTTCGAGCCCTGGAACATCATGTGCTCGAACAGGTGGGCGTACCCTGTCTTGCCGCGCGTTTCGTTCCGCGAGCCAACGTGATACCAGACGTTGACCCCGACGATGGGAGTCGAGTGATCCTCGTGAAGAATCACGCGCAGCCCGTTTGGGAGCGTGAATTCCGAATATCCGATCGGCGGAATTGCGCGCTGGGCAGTCGCCGCAACGCCGCCATCGATCGGAGCAACAGGGCGGTTCTGTGCGAGCGCAGCTGGTGCGAATGCAGCGGTAACGAGAAGTGCCCCGAGGGAGAGGCCGCTATTGCTTGAGTACATCAGTCCTCCGGGCTCGCCCACACTCGTTCAGCCTGATCCAGATGACGATCCTGGTGCCTGGGCAGGATGACGAATGCAGAGTAGCAGTTGTAGCGGATCTTTCCGCCAAAGGGTGATCGGATAAGAACCTGATCAAGAGCGAGGCCGTCGGCCTCCTTTACCAGCCGGATCAGCTCATCCTGATCGCGCTTGAACTGCGCAAGGACCTCCTCCCTCGGGTGAGCCCCGGCGGGGACGAATGCGGCGGTCGTCTTCACCCTTCCGAGCCGGCGCCGCCCGAGCGATGGCAGCGGGCCGGTCATCATCGAGAACAGCCAGCCGAGGAGATCGCGGCGATACTGGCCGCTCCGGGCTCTGGGCAGCTGCCTCGCCTCCTCAATGGCCGTCCTGATAAGGGGGATGTAGGCCTCGCTCGTGAGGTTCAAGTGAGCGACGCACTCTGCGGGCGACCACTGTGCGGGATCGTGACGCCTTGCCCAGAGATCGCCCGAAAGAGTTGCGGTGAGCGTGTCGAGCCGTGCCTGCGCGTTTTCCAGATCGCGCACAATTTTGGAAAGCTCGCGTCGCATGATTCGAATTATAAACCACGTTTGGGAGCGACGGCCCCAGGGGTTAACTTCCGCGAATGTCGCCCAGGACTTCCCCTTACCGCACGCTTCCCGCCGAGCGTCGCCTCGCCCTCGTGGTGCATGCCATGAAGTCGGGACGCGAGGGTCGCGAACAGTTCATTCAGCGACTGGTCGCGAGGGGTGGAGGGTTTCGGGCCGCGACGCTCCGCACCTGGCCTGTCGAGCGGGTTGCCAAGGAGATCGTGAGAATGAAGGCCGAGAGCGCTGCTGACGAGCTCGATCTCCTTCAGCTTCTATATCTCGAGGTGGACCCATCGGTTCAGATCACGTTTCTGGATGCGGCAGGAGTTCAGCACGAGAATGGCAAAATGCCTGACTCCCTCGAGCCCCCCTATGCCGACGCGGAGGGCGTAAAACGAGGCGCTGCCGCGGTGCGCGAGCGCCACGGAGAGGAAGGCGATCGCTACCTGCGCACTATCGAGCGCTACAGTCAGGAGGGGTGGCCGGGAATCGACGCCATTGTAGCCGAAATGCAGCTGGAAAACGGATCACTCCCATCTGAAAACCCGCGCTGAGAGCGCAATGCACACCATGAACACGAGTGCAAGTGCGGCAAGGTCTCCGGTGTGGGCGGACCATGGCTCACCCCTCCAGATTCCCTGAAGTAGCGAGACGGAGTAGGTCAGTCGCGAACGAAAATCCGCGTCTCGAGCATCGTCAGCTCTTGCCGAGTCCGGTGACCTCGATGACCCTGCGGCCGCTCAACGCGACGCCTTGAAGCGTCGGGCCGCGAGAATTCCGGCGAGGAACCCGCCGAAATGCGCCTGCCAGCTGATTCCCGCCTGTCCGGGAACGACACCGAGAACGATGCTGCCCCACGTTATCGTCACCAGCAGACTGATGACGATGCTCAGGAAGCTCCGCGCGAACCACCCGCTCAGCATCAGGAATCCGAGATAACCGAAGATCAGCCCGCTCGCACCGATGTGAACCGAGCCCGAAGCGCCGAGCAGCCACGCCGCCAGGCCTGATCCGATCAATGAATACAATGTGACTGTCCCGAAGTGTCTTTGATCGCGAGCCATCACCAGCCATCCAAGGATCACGAATGGAAGGCTGTTCGCGACGAGATGAGCGAGGCTCCCATGCAGCATAGGCGCGAAGACGATCCCGCGGAGACCGATCGCCGTGCGTGGTATAATGCCGAGTGACAACAGTGCCCCACCGGTGAGCACCGTCGCGGCGAACGCGAGCCACATCAGCGCGACCGCTGCACCGAGCAATGTCGCCTGTAACTTGAGGCTGCGGGTCATGTGACTGCTGGCTACGGCGCGAAGCGCTTGAGCGAGCGCTCGCGCGCCTTCTGTGCTTCGATTTCCCGGTTTCGTGGCGGCGCGTTGATCGAAAGGGAATGGATCAGCCGCCGTGCCGACGCGGTGACCTCATCGACAGCGAGGTTGAACGCGGCTTCGTTCACGCGCGACGGCTTCGTGGTTCCGCTCAGCTTGCGAACGAACTGAAGAGCCGAAGCCCGAATCTCCTCATCCGTTGCGGGAGGGTCGAAATTGGCCAGCGTCCTGATATTCCTGCACATGTATCCTCCAGTTCATGATCGACGGCATCGAGCGGCGAATATCGCCGACGGCCCCCATAAACACTACGCAGGCGCCGCTCAAAAGTCGTAACGCGCCCCCACCTGCACGCGCCACCTCGAAACATCGGGTAGCACTTTCGCGACAGACGGCAGGCTCGGCTGCCCGCCGGCGGAGACCGGAATCGTGTAACGCGGCCGGTTGTTGACGTTGTCCCAGCCGACCAGCGCGAGTAGTGGAAGATCTTCGCGATTTGCGGTCTCGCGCACGAGACCCCACCGGCGGCTCACCATGTTCGGAATGTTGAACAGGTCTGCGCCAATCTCGACCGCTCGGGCGTTCCCGACCGGGATCTTTTTCGCCACCCGCCCTTCGAGTGTGGTGACGGCGGGGTTGCGACAGGTATTGCGCGTCATAATTCGTCCACGCTGCCGTCGCAGACACGGTTGGCTCAGGATAAACGCCTCGAGAGCAGGATACACCGCGGGGTTTGAGAGCGAGATGTCGCTCGAATCCGCTGGTATGTACGCGAGATCGTTACCGCGCGTACCGTCTGCGTTCGCGTCGGCATTGACCGTAAAAGCGTAGGGCGTACCCGATCGAATCCGAAGCGAACCGGATGTCATCAGACCCCATGGCAATGGGACGAGCGCCGACGCGACGAAGCTGTGCGGAATATCCCGCCCAGATGTGCGGAGGCTCCGGCGTGCGAGCGTGCCATCCACCGGATTGTTGCGGAAGATGACGGAGCTTATGAATCCGGTCATGCTCATCACATCGACTGTCCGCGACCAATCGTAACCGGCCAGGAGAACGCCCCCCGATCGAAGTCTTTGCTGGGCTGAAACCGATACGGAAGTAGACCGCCCCGAGGAGGTGTTCGCGTATTGATAAACGGGGCCGAAGGCGACGCTGTCACGGCGCGTCGGCCGCACGCCTCCGTCCGCGGTGATCGAACCGTACATCGTTCGGCCTTCAGCGTCGACACCGCGCTCCACGAGATTGACGTCGTTCACGTACACGTTGTCCAGTGACCGTGTATGGATGAAATCGACCGATCCCGATAGCGTCCCGGAAAACTGGTGGTCGAATCCAAGCGCATACTTCACAGCCTGCTGAAATCGAAACGCTGATGCGAAATAGTTGACGCTCGGAATGCTCGGCGGAGCCTCGGCATTGCGGCATCGCGAAGGCAGACGCGTTATGTCGGTGGTGACGGATGGAACGCCATCCGCGCGGCGGCAAAGGAGAATGGTCTGCTCCTGGCCGGTGTTTGAAAACGCATTGCTCAGCCATGCGAGAGGAGGACGGCCGGTGAACGAGCCAACGCCGCCACGCAACATCGATCGGGCCTCAGTACCAAGGGCAAGTGTAAGGCCGATCCGCGGGGCGACGACAGCGTTTCCGGAAGGAAAATCTCCTGTATCTATCCGATCGAGGTTCGCATTTCCGCGCAGGGCTTCGTTTCGGCGGGGAGCATTCGAGACGGGCGCATCGGCTCTCAAGCCGGCAGTTATCGTGAGCTTCCGGTGCGGACTCCAGTGATCCTGTACATAGACCGAAAGCAGAGATGCCGAATACTCGGTGAGGGGTCCGCCTTGTGGGCCGGGGAGTGCCACTTCGTAGAGCGAAGGGTCAGCCTTTTCCAGTGCGTCGACGCTGTTGAAGCTCCACACCCCCCAGGATCCAAGAAAGAAATTGTCGACAATGCGAAGAATCACGTTTTGTGTGCCGAGCGTGAGCTTGTGTGCACCCTGGATCCAGCTGACGTTGTCGGTCAGCTCGAACATCCGCTCGCTGGTTTTCGTTCCTTGTGCGCCCTTCACAGAGCCGCCGGCGAGATAAGTGTCAGTCCGATCGGCTCTGACGATAAAAAGCGGAACGGCGTTTCTCGAATCCCGCCGGTCTCTGACCGTCGATGCGGCGATGATCGCTTCGTTCGTCAGTGAGCCGATTGAGCTGAGCAGGTTGATGCGCGTACTCGCTGTTATCGCGCGAATCAGTGTCCCGCTGTTGGAAAGCTGCCACCCGTCGACGGTGGGCTGGTTTCGATTGACCCTGTTGAGCGCATCGCTGCTGCCACGGGACAGAGACTGAGTGACATCGATGGAGTGACGGGATCCGGGGTGCCATGACAGCTTCATGAACAGGTTGCCGCTGGGCTGCTTGAGGTCTGGAGATTCGGGTCCACCGGCGTCGAATGCGTATCGCTCCCGAAATGCGCGGGCAGCGCGCTCGGCGGTCTCCTCACTGATGCCGGTGGCGATGTCCTCGACCGACGGACCAGTGAACCGCGTTGTCTGCGCCTGCGCTTCACCAACGACGAGAAAATGGAGGCGGTTGCGAACTATCGGGCCACCAATGCTCACACCGTACTGCAGCTGGTCGAAGGCCGGCACTGACAACCCGGCGGTGTCCGCGCCGACGAGCTCGCCGCCCGAATATGAAGTGAAGGCAGAGCCGTGAAAGATGTTCGAGCCCGATCGGGTGACAGCATTGATGAGTCCCCCGGAAAAGCCACCTTGCCTGACGTCGAAGGGAGCAACGAGAATGCGGATTTCGTCCAGAGCCTCGAGCGATACCGCTCGTGCACCGGCAGCCGCCCCCTGCGTGAGCGCAACGCCGAATAGATCATTTCCTATGGCGCCATCGATCTGAATCGCATTGAACCGCGAGTGCTGGCCGCTGATCCATAGACCGCCGGGTCCGACCGCCTGGGGAGAAATGGCGAAGAGGCCGATAAAGTCCCGCCTGAGCAGCGGAAGATTGCGTATGGACTCTCGCGAGACGAGCTGTCCGGGCCCTCCTGAGCCCGGATCTCTGACGGCGGTCGGGCCTACCGTCACGGTTTGCAACTGGTGAACGTGGCGTGCGCCGAGCACCAGCTTGACCCGGACATGCTCGCCGAGATGAAGGGTCACGGGGATAAGGGAGTCGTGGCCCAGGCCAGTAGCGGTCGCATCGAGCCGGTACGAACCCACCGCAACACTCTCGAAGAGATACGCGCCGCGTTTCGCGGAGGCCGTGCGTCTTACGGCGCCCGTTTTCAGCTCGGTGAGTGTGACAATCGCGGAGTCGACGGGGTCCCCCGCGGGCGTAACGACGGTCCCGTCGATCGAAGCGCCAGTAAGCCCCTGGGCCCACGCCGGTTGAAATCGCGGGATCCCGGCGAGGGCGAGGATGAGCACGCACCCCCGTAGAGATCGCGCTTTGTACGATTTCAACATTGCGAATAGTGTTGCGCCCGGGGCCGCCGGGCACAATGACCAAACGCGATGAGCGATATTCTTCTCGCCGCCCCTTGCACGTGAGCGTAGCTTGGATCATGCACCGGCTGACGATGCTTGGGGAGGTTGGACTTGTCGATGCGGCGGGGAGAGATGTCGATTCGCTCCTGCGCCAGCCGAAGCATATCGCCTTTCTCGCCTATCTTGCCCTTCCGGAGCCCGGTACCTGGCATCGCCGCGATTCCATCATCGGCACCTTCTGGCCCGAGCACGACCAATCGCGCGCGCGATCAGCGCTGAGAAGTGCGCTGCATACGGTGCGGCGCCACCTCCCCGAAGGAGCCATCAAGTCTCGGGGGGACTACGAGCTTTCGGTCGATGGAGAGCTCGTCACGACCGACGTTGCGGTAATGAAACGGTACTTCGCCGCTGGCCAGTATGCAGACGCGCTCGAACAGTATCGCGGCGAGCTTCTCCCCGGCGTGTACATCGCGCAGGCAGAAGGCTTCGATCAGTGGCTGGAGCTTCAGCGAAGTCGCACCCGCTCCATCGCGCAGAAATCTGCTGCCCATCTCGCCTCGATTTGCGAGAAGCAGGGCAATCTCCCCGGAGCGGTAGACGCAGCCCGTCGCGCTGCTGAGCTGGATCCCGATGACGAAGGAGCCACCCGAAGATGGATCGCGCTGCTCGATCGCGTCGGCGACCGTGCGCAGGCGTTCGCTGTCTACGAGCGTTTCAGAGACCACATGTCCGAGGCATTCGGTATCCGGCCATCGGCCGAAACGATCGCGCTTCTCGACGACGTTCGAACGCGACGAGAGCCCAGTGCCGCAACCATTAGTGTCAGTGGAATCACCAACGCCGCGGCTCCCCATTTTCGGGCCCCGCATGGATCGACCGCGGTTCCCCAGGATGATGGTACGCCCGTGGCCACTCGCGGCGCGTGGCTTCGTTACAGGGCACCGTGGCTCGCCGCGCCAATCGTGATTGCCATGGTGGGATGGGCAGCGTTCTCGTCACAGCCCGACCGTCGTGACGCTGCACCACCGCGAAGTCTCGTGATCCTCCCGATGACCAACGAGACTCACGATCCGAAACTCGACTACGTCGCATCCGGTATCGCGGAGGGTATCGCCAGGCGGCTCGAAGGGATTGGAGGAATCAGCGTTCGGTCCGGTGCACGATCGGACTGGCATCGCTCTACCCGCCATGACATCATCGACCTGGGCCAGCGGTTCGGCTTTACAATTGTTCTCAAAAGCAGCGTCAGGAAGATCGGCGATTCGCTCGAGGTCACGGCCTCAGCGATCGAGGCGTCGACTGGAGAGGAGCGGACAATCGCCGCCCAACGATTCCTGACGAGCGGGATCCGAGACGCCGAGAGCAGACTGGCCGCGGCAATTGGCGGCGTGGTATTCCGTGCTCCAATACCTGCGCCCACCCTGCAACGGCGGGACGAAATCGACCCCGAGTCGTATCGTTTGATGCTGGAAGGGGTGCACGAGCTGCTCTCGAACGTGCAGCCGCCCAACGGAACTGGCGGAGCGAGATACACGAATGCTGTAGCGCTCTTCACGCAGGCGGTGAACATCGATCCGCTGAACGCCCGAGCCTGGTCGGGTTTGAGCTCCGTAGCCAGCGCGCAGGTCACGACGGATTTCGTTCCCTTCGATGAAGGCTACGACCGCGCCACTGCGGCGGCGGCAAGAGCGCTCGCGCTGGACAGCCTTCAGGGAAGCGCGTGGGCAACCCTCGCTATAATGCGCGCGTTCAAGTACCGCGACCTCGATGTCGGGCTTGCCCTTATAAAGCGAGCTCAGGCTGCAGAGCCGGGCAACCCCGAGGTCTTTCTCGTGAAAGGCACGCTGTTGATGAGCGCCCACCTCTATGATCAGGCGATCGACGCCTTTCGAATGGCACGTCAGCTCGACCCGTTGACGTCGAACTACCTGGACAAGGAAGCATCGGCCGAACTGTGCGCGGGTCGTCCGGGAAAGGCGCTGGCGCTTTATCAGGCGGAGCTCGCAATCAATCCTTCAGATCGTCTGGCGCGCGCGGGCCTTACCCGATCGTTCGCACAGCTCGGCCGGTGGAATGAGGCGATTGCAAGCTGGCGAAACGACGCGAGTCTGGCGGGCGATTCTTCCCTGACGGCCGCGCTTCAGAACGCAAGGGGTGAGAACGCGTACTGGGCCCTGAAGCACGCTGCAGCGAGGAAACGGCTGGATGCCATGAAGCAACGAAAGGATCGCATGCGACCGCTTCGTGTAATTCACACGAGTTTCGGTGTGGGCGACACTGCGTCAGGATACGCGGCCCTCGAGAAACTCACTCCTGCAACCACGCCGGCACTTTACCGCCTCGAGTGCATGCCGGAAACGGATGAGTTCCGGGATACGCCGCACTTCCGGGCGGTACTTGGCCGCATAGGTAGCCTGGGCGGCGGTTAATAAACGTTTTCAGGTCCCCCCGGCGGACACTTCCCCATGGACTGGGGCGCAGTCGAACCGCTGGAAACCGGGTTCCATCTGGTGGAACGCAAGTCTGCTCGTGAGACCGCGTGTGGCATTTCAAAAGATTCGCGACGGTTATCGGTCAGAATCGAGCCCAAATTATCTCGCACACCGAACCATACGACGGTCAACAAACGCTCAC
>DATAIM010000152.1:0-4024 GCA_036262655.1 Gemmatimonadaceae bacterium
GCTGCCAGAACTGGAGTGCAGACTCTGACGTCTCGATTGCGAAGTTGTCGCGCTGTGAAGGCCGAAGGCCGCGTCGTCCGCGCATCACCTGCCGGATTGTTTCCTGCGCCTCGACGATGTCCGCATCACCTGGCACCTTCAGCTTCAGATTGTCGATCACGAGTGGGCGATTCACGACATGGCGGAGTGGCGAGCGATACGGCGCGATCGCAAACCTGTCGAGCGAGATCCCGAAAATGCTGCCCTGTGATTCAGCGACACCGATGACGGTGTAGGGAAGGCCCGCCAGCTTGAGCTGTCTTCCGAGTGGATCGAGGTCAGGGAAGAAACGCTCTGCAATCTCCTTCCCGATGACGACAACGGCGCTTCCAAGCGCCATCTCCTGCGAGGTGATGAGGCGCCCCTTGTCGACCTTGAGCTCGCGAATCTTGAAGTAATCGCCTTCCACCGCCCATGCTTCGAGCCGCGCCGGCTTTCCCCACTGTGAAGACATCGGCACGTTGTCGAAGCCTTCGGCCGACCAGAGCGTGCCTGGGGGAAGCGACTCGACGACCGGCTGCACGTCGGTGATGAGGATGCGCGGCCGCCTCTGCATCTCCCGCCATTCTGCCTCGCTGATATCTCCCCCGATCTCTGGATTCTGGCGCAGGCTGATCGTGTTGACGCCGACGAGCTTGCCGACGAAGTCGTGCTCCATGTAGCTGCTCATCCCTTCGACGATAGAAACGACAGCAATGAGGAACATGACACCGATCGTGACGCCGAGCAGCGTAAAGAAGCTCTTCAGCTTCTGGACGCGAATCTGCGCCAGCGCGAGCCGTATCGCGTCGAAGAATGGCATCCCGCTCTACTTGTGAAGCGATGACGCGCCGGCTGACTGGACCCGCTCGGCGAAGCGCTCACGGCGGTCATCGCTCTCGATCATGCCGTCACGAAGGACGATGACTCGCCTCGCATGAGCAGCAATGTCCGGCTCGTGCGTGACCATGATTACCGTCTGCCCGCTGCTGGCAAGATCCTCGAACACCCGCATGATCTCTTCCGAAGTCGTCGAGTCGAGATTTCCGGTCGGCTCGTCGGCGAGCAGTATCGCGGGGTTGTTGACGAGCGCGCGGGCAATGGCGACGCGCTGTCTCTGTCCGCCGGACAGCTCGTTCGGACGGTGCGTCACACGATTGCCGAGCTGCACGCGCTCGAGTGCGCCGATCGCGCGTTTTTTCCGCTCGTCGGCCGGCACGCCCGCATAAACGAGCGGGAGCTCCACGTTGTGAAGCGCCGTCGCGCGAGGAAGAAGGTTGAATGTCTGGAAGACAAAGCCGATCTCGCGGTTCCGCACGCGAGCCAGCTCGTCGTCGGCCATCGACGATACCAGATTGCCGCTCAGCCAGTATTCGCCGGCATCCGGAGTGTCGAGGCATCCGATGAGGTTCATCAGCGTTGATTTGCCCGAGCCCGATGGGCCCATGATCGCGACGTACTCGTTTCTTCGGATCGCGACGTCGACTCCGCGAAGGGCGCGGACGATCTCGCCCCCCATGTCGTATTCGCGCTTGATGCCGCGGGTGACGATCACCCAGTCCTTGTCGGGCGCCTTCCCCGACTGCTGCGTGATAACCGCCCGCTCGGCGGTGACGCTCATCGGCACTTCTTCAGCTGTGGGCATTACGATTTCTTGACCTCGGTCTTTTTCTTTTCGTCGACCTTCGTGCTCTTCACGCGGCTTCCATCCTTCAGCTCGCGAATCGCCTGGTAGGTCCCGCCCACGATCTTCTCCTTGTCCTTGAGACCGGAGACGACCTCGAAATATTTCTCGCCGGCTATACCGACCTTTACGGGCTTGAACGTCACTTTGTTGTCCGCTCCGACGACAAACACTCCCTCGACGTCGCGTTTTCCGACCTGCTTCTCGGATGTCTTCTTGGCGAGAGTCACCGCGCCTTCGGTCTCTTTCTTCGGAACAGAATCCTCGCGCACGGTGAGCGCGATGATCGGAATCGACAGAACGTTGTTGCGGGTGTCGGTAATGATCTTCGCGGTTGCCGAGAAATCCGGACGCGTTGTCGGCGGCGCGTTTACGAGCTGTATCGTGACCTCGTAATCGATCGCCTGGTCGGCCGGGTTCGGCGATCCCGACATGCCGGCTT
Source organism: Gemmatimonadaceae bacterium (assembly GCA_036262655.1). Classification (GTDB taxonomy): domain Bacteria; phylum Gemmatimonadota; class Gemmatimonadetes; order Gemmatimonadales; family Gemmatimonadaceae; genus UBA4720. The sequence goes on from DATAIM010000152.1 coordinate 2,145, forward strand.
TCACCGAGCTGTTGGAGATCTCTGAGACGCGACCAACGAACGTGGTGTCGGGGAAAGCGTCGATCTGCACGACAGCGGAGTCGCCGATGGAAATGCGTGACACGTCCGTTTCGTCCACCTTGACCTTTGTTTCAAGCAGGCTCATGTCGCTGATCGTGAGCAGGGTTGCCGCATCCTTGTTGAGCGTGCCCATGATCGCCGTCTCACCTTCGCGTACGTTGAGGCGTGTGACACGCCCGCTCATCGGGGCGAAGATGGTGGTCTTTGCGAGAAGGCTCTGTGCGTCGCGGAGCGAAGCCTGCGACTGCGCAATTCCGTTGTTTGCGGCCTCGAGCTGCGCGGCCGCGACGTCGACCTGTGTCTTGAGCTGCTCGACCTGTTCATCAGAGACGAGAGTCGGGTTCGCCTTCTTCAGCTCGAGGAGGCGATTGTAATTCCGCCGCGCCTGAAGAAGCGTTGGGCGGGCAGTCGACGCCTGCGAGCGCGCGCTCGCAACAGCGGCGGACGCTCTCTCGGCGGCCGCGCGATACTGCGACGGATCGATCTCGAGAAGAAACTGTCCTCTCGTGACGAGATCGCCTTCCTTGACGGTCAGCCGGACGATGCGGCCGGTGATGTCGGACGCGAGGTCGACCTTCGTGTGCGGCTGGACCTGACCGCTCGCGGTAACCGACGCTACGAGGTCACGCTTCTCAACGGTCTCGATTCGAACCTCGGTCGCCTTGTTGCGGCCCTTGGCGGCGCTGAGAACTCCGACGAGTACAATCGCGAGAAGAATTCCGCCGCCTACTCCCCACTTTGTGCGCTTGGACATGTTGGTTTCCGTTATCTGAGGGGACGGCCGACAGCGCTTTCGAGCGCCGCGAACGCCTTGTGGTAGTCGAATACAGCATTGATCCGGTCGCTTTCCGCGCGCTCATACGCCGCTCTCGCTTCGATCAGGTCGACGAAGTTCACCGCGCCGCTGCGATAACGGTCCTGCGTAAACTTGAGCTCGAGCCGCGCCTTCGCCGCGTTCTGGGCCTGGAGCGCGGCTGTTTTAGCCGCTGTTGTAAGCGTCAGGTAGGCGGCTGTTACGTCAGCGGTGAGGGCCAGCTCGCGTGCGCGGACGCTGAACCTCGCGTCGTCACTTGCAGCGTGCGCCTCCTGTACCCGCTGCTCGCGGGCGAAGCCGTCGAACAACGGCAAGGAGATCGTCGCCGAGATCGATTTCGGAGCATTCTGGAAGTTGAAAGGGAACTGCCGGTTCTCGCTCCGCAGCGCAGCTGCCTGCGCATCGGTGAACACCATCTGCTGGCAGGCGGCGAGCTGGTTTGGCAGGTTCAGACGTGCGCGGACTTCCTCAGTCCGGATGCATGAGTTCTGCGACGCGAGCGTCTGCGCGGAGGCCTGCTGCACAACGAAGTTCGGGTCGGCGAACGAATACGTGTATCCCGATATGCCGGTGTTGATGCTCAGCGTCGGAGAGTACTCGCTCCGGGCTCGCTTGACGTTGAGGTCGGCGACGCGCTCCCGCGACCGCAGCGCGAGCACTACAGGGTTGGACTGGCGCGCTGCGGTGAGCAGGGTTGGCAGCGGCGGAGGGGCCTCGAGCGTCGTGAATTCCGTGGTGAGCCTTGCATCCGCCGGCTGCTCCACTCCCATCTGCTGGAAAAGGCGCAGCTTCTCGATCTCGATCGTGTTTCTCGCCTGAAGCACCTGGACCTGCTGCTGTCCAACCGCGACCTCAGCGCGTGACACGTCGAGCGCGGTTCCGGAGCCGACAAGTGCACGGGCCTTCGCGAGCACAAGCTGATTTTGTGCTGCAACAAGAAGCGTATCCTGGAGAGACGCACGCTCCTGCGCCTGGAGGACACTGAGATATTGCTGAGTCACGCCCG
>DATAIM010000153.1:0-6097 GCA_036262655.1 Gemmatimonadaceae bacterium
GAATCTTTTCCCTCGGAGTGAGGTCGGAGGCGTTCAGGATATTTCCCTGAACGCGCCAGCCAACAAGCACAGCGTGACGCTGCGCTACCGGAACGAAACAAAGGGATGGGGTGCCGAGGTCCGCGAGCGGCACGTCGACGGGTTCCAGGCCCTGTCGTTCATCTCCGCGAACATCAAGCCGTACACGCTGATCGATGCAGGCATCAATTATCGGCCGGCGATGCTCGACAACGTGCTCTTCGCGATCAACGGGACGAACCTCGCCGACAAGCGCCATCAGGAATTCGCGCAGGGTGGCTTGATCGGCCGGCTCATCATCACGCGCCTGCAGGTGACTTTCTAGATACGACAGTCTTCCCATCAAACGGAGCGGTGCGCAGAATTGGCGCACCGCTCCGTTTGTGTTTTTCAGGTACAGCATGATGAACATTCTTCTGGAACCCGGGGCGCGCCCCGTGATCGGCCACCGCGGCAATCGCGCGCACGCGCCGGAGAACACGATCGAGTCCTTCGCCCAGGCGGTCGCGCTTGGTGCCGACGCGATCGAGTTCGACGTGCACCTCACGGCTGACGGGATCCCCGTTGTCCATCATGATCCGACGGTGAACAGAACAACCGACGGCACCGGAGAGATTGCCCGCATGACCTTCGCCCAGCTTCGCGAATTCGACGCGGGGGCGCGCTTCACGAGCGATGCGGGAAAAACGTATCCGTACCGCGGGAAGGGCCATCGTATTCCGACTTTCGATGAAGTCGTCGAGGCATTTCCTTCCACACCTCTTCTGATCGAGATAAAGGCACCGCTCGCCGCGACGGGAGTGCGAGCATCTCTCGAAGCCCATCGCGCCGAATCCCGCGCTCTTGTCGATGCCATGGATGGACGTGCGGTCAAGGTGTTCGCGGATTCGGGCATCCCCGTCGGAGCCGCGCGCAATGACGTAGCCCGGCTGATGCGCGAGGTGCTGCTCGACCGCCCGATCACTCCATTCGACTTTCGGGCGCTCTGCGTGCCCCTTGCATACTACGGGCTGCCGCTCCCCGTTCGCCGCTTTGCGAAGATTGCGAAATCGCGCAATTGCAGGGTCCACATCTGGACAGTCAATGATCCCGCGGTCGCGAAGAAGCTCTGGAGTTGGGGCATCGACGGAATCATCAGCGACGATCCGGCCCTCATGCTCGAGGCGCGCGCGGGTCTTCCCGTGGTGGTGGCCTGAGAGCTTTTACTTTTGTACTGGCGGTCCTTTGCGCCTGCACAGGTGCAACGACGCCCGATGGTGCTGTGTCCCGCCCTCCTCTCCGTTGGGGGGGAGATGCCGAAGGAGGCGCGCCGTTCGTCGAGGCTGATGCGGCAAACCCGTCCGTCGTCCGCGGATTCGACGTCGAAGTAGCGGAGATGATCGCGCGCGGTCTCGGCCGACAGCCCCAGTTCGTGCAGGTCGCGTGGGCCTCGATCGAGGCCTCCGCAGAGCGGGGAGATTTCGATATCGGACTCTCGGGTGTCGAGGACCGGCCGGCTCTTCGCGCGCGTCGTGCTGTGACCATCCCGTACTTCGAGTTTCGGGAGGTGCTCGCGGTACGGCCGCCGGATCTCGATCGCATTCGGGCTCTCGCGGATCTCAAAGGACGAAGAGTCGCGACGCTCGGATCCACTATGGCGTATGACCTCCTTCTGGATGCGCAAAAGAAGTGGGGAGTCATTCCCGTCTCGTACGACGATGACGTTCATCCGTACAGCGACCTTGTTGCAGGCAGAGTGGACGCCGTGCTGCTCGACCACATCATTGCAGAGAGGTCACTGAAGCGCGCGCCTGGCTTCGTGATCCAGCCGCAGCCCGTCGCGATCGGTCACTACGTTGGTGTTCTGGCCAGCCGACGCACTGCCCTCCGAGACTCTGTAAACGCAATCCTGCGCGCGAGAATGCGTGACGGGTCGCTCGAGACGAGCTTCCGCGCATGGAATGTCTGGGATGATTCACAAGCCAGGTACTTAGCAGCGGTTCTCGCGGGGTCGAGCGGCGCTGATGGTCGCACCTCCACCGAAAGGTCGATGGGCGGAGTGGTTACTTCTTATATCCCCGCACTGATCCGCGCAGCTGGAATCACCGCGTTGCTTTCGGTTCTATCGATGGCTCTTGCGGTTTCGTTCGGCCTCGCTGTAGCCGCTGGGCGTATCTATGGCGGACGATTTGTTCGTGCGATCCTCGCTGGCTACGTCGAGGTCATCCGCGGTACCCCTGTTCTTCTTCAGTTGTTCGTTATCTACTACGGGCTATCGGGCGCGATCCGGCTTCCCGCGTTCGCCGCGGCAGTGATCGGACTCGGGCTGAACTACGCCGCTTACGAGTCGGAGATCTATCGCGCAGCGCTCCAGGCAATCGCTCGATCGCAGCTAGAGGCCGCGCGAACTCTCGGACTCTCGGAGTTCCAGATCTTCCGCTTTGTCCGCGGGCCGCAAGCGCTTCGTTTGGCGCTCGCGCCGATGACGAATGATTTCGTCGCTCTCCTCAAGGACTCTTCACTCGTGTCGGTGATCACCGTGGTGGAGCTGACAAAGCAGACTGCGATCTACGCGACAAATACGGGCAGCTGGGTGATTCCGGGTATCCTCTGCGCTGCGGTTTACCTCGCGTTCTCGCTCCCGCTGTCCCGGTTCGCGCGACGCCTGGAGCGCCAGTGGAGCACGGGATGACCAGTGCTCTTTCAATCGCGGGGCTCAAGATGAGCCGCGGCGCCCGTGAGATTCTGCATGGCGTCGATCTCGAGGTCGCGGCCGGCGAGATATGCGGACTCTTTGGTGCTTCGGGAGCAGGGAAGTCGACCATCCTGCGCGCAGTCGCTGCGCTCGATCCCTTTACTGCAGGCCGGGTCGCGGTTGGAGACGTGGCTCTCGTTCCCGGGCCGCTTCCGCGCGAGTCACAGCTTCGACACCTCCGGAAGCGTGTCGGGATGGTGTTCCAGGCGCACGCATTGTTCGAGCATCTCACCGCTCTCGAGAATGTTACTCTGGCTCCCGTTCATGCTCACGGGATCACCGTTGACAAGGCCACCGCCGATGCGCGCGCGCTGCTCGACGGTCTTGGAGTGCTGCATCGCGCGGATGCGTATCCTCGCGAGCTATCCGGCGGAGAAGCACAGCGTGTTGCGATCGCTCGTGCGCTTGCACCGGGACCAAGCCTGCTCCTGATGGACGAGCCTACATCAGCGCTCGACCCCGCGCGCCGCGAGGCGCTTGGCGAAACACTGCGCGATCTCGCCAATGAGGGACGGGCATTGCTGATCGCGACGCACGACATGGAGTTCGCGCGTCAATTTACCGATCGCCGTGTTGTTCTCGTCGATGGAAAAGTCGCTGCTGCCGAGACAAGCGAAACACGGAAGCCACAGGATTAACGACGGATGGCCACAAAGAAAAAAACGGTTCTTGTCTGACAACGAGAAAATCTGTGGCCTCGGGCTGTTCATCTGTGGCATCTGTCGCATCTGTGGCATCTGTGGTTCGGCGGTTAAAAGGCCATGAACTGGCGTGACGCGGATTACCGCGCCCGAGGCCGCGCCTGAGGAACCGCGCCGGGAGCTCCCAGCGCACTCGTCGCCACGCGCTCGGGCTCAACTCGCTGACCACTTCGCCTTACGACGTAAGCTTCCATCGCAAAATATTCCGGCAGCCCCAGCCGATCGACTACGCCCGCCGTGTTCTTGTTGCGCTCCTCAACCCGCTGCCAGAACTCACGATCATCCTGGCCGGGAAACGGCGCCCGATCCTTCTGGCTCTGATGCTTGAAGATCGCCAGAATCTTGCACCGCAGCTCATCCTCGGAGAGTGGAACGAGCACGTCAGCTTCCTTTACATCCCACTCCTGCCACGCGCCGCGATAATACCAGATCTCGGGCTGCTCCCCTGAGTACTGCTCGAGCGCCGTCTCGACCGTCTCGAGACACATGCGGTGAGTTCCATGCGGATCGGAAAGGTCGCCCGCCACGAACACCAGCGACGGACGATGCTCCTCGAGAAGCTCGAGAGTGATTCGAACATCATCAGGACCGATCGGATCCTTGCGCGTCTTCCCCGTCTGGTAGAATGGAAGGTTGAGAAAGCGCGCCTGCTCCCGGTTCATCCCGAACGTTTCGATACCCGACACCGCCTCAGCCTCACGGATTCCGCGCTTGATCGTGAGAACTTCTGGAGTATCCACCTGTCCCGGAACCTTCGTCGCGAGGAAACTCTCGACCCGTTCCACAAGCTGGCGAGTCGTCGTATCCGACATCGAGAAATCGCGATCGAAGCGCCGCAGGAAATCCACGTAACGCCTGACTTCGTGATCGAACACCGCGATGTTTCCCGACGTCTGGTATGCAACGATGATCCGGTTCTGGTTCTGATGGAGCTTGTTGAGCATGCCGCCCATCGAGATCACGTCATCGTCCGGGTGCGGCGAGAAGACGATGATGTTGCGTCCAGACGGCAGCTTGCTTCTTCCCCTGATCTTGGAGATCAGCGCGTTGAACACCTCTCCATTGAGTGGCCCCGCTTCCTGATACCTCGCCAGCAGGGAGCTGAGGTGATTCTCTCGATAATCGAGGCTGTCCAGCTTGAGTATCGACTTGTGCGTCTCGCCGCTCAGCCAGATCACGGCCGCAATCTCCAGGTCGCGCGTCCATTCCACTTCACCGACGATCCACGGCGTACGAACACGCGTCAGCTCCGCCGCTGCCGCGTGATCAGCATAGAAGACCACATTGGGATGCAGCTGGAGATATGTCGCTGCGACGTCCGGCGCGGGGTCACCTTCCACCGCGCGCCTGATGATCGCCGCTTTGTGCTCACCCGTCGCGATGAGCGCAACCTCGCGTGCCTCCATGATCGTCGCGACGCCCATCGTGATTGCTTCCGTCGGAACGTTGTCCTCGCCGAAAAAATCCGCCGCGGCGTCGCGGCGAGTAATCGTGTCGAGCGCAATCGGCCGCGTCCGCGATTCGATCCCTGACCCTGGCTCATTGAACCCGATGTGGCCCGTCTTCCCGATGCCGAGGATCTGAAGGTCAATGCCCCCCGCATCCCTGATCGCCTGCTCGTATCCTTCGACCTCCGCGTTCAGGCGCTCGCGCGGAACGGCGCCATCGGGGATGTGAACGTTTTCCGGACGGATGTTGATGTGCTCGAACAGGTTCTCCCACATATAGCGGTTGTAGCTGTGGATGCTGTCGGGGCGCATCGGGTAGTACTCGTCGAGATTGAACGTTACCACACCCGAGAAGTCGAGACTCTCTTCGCGGTGCATCCCGATCAGCTCGCGGTAGACACCGATCGGAGTGCTCCCTGTCGCGAGACCCAGCACCGGTGTCCTGCCCTCTGACCTTCGCTGCTCGATGACATGCGCTATTCGCCGAGCGATCTGCTTTGCAATCTCGTCGTACTCGGCGATTACTACCTTGACCCGCTCGCGCACCTGAATCGTCACCGCATTGCCTCCCAGTTGATCAGCGGGGCGTCGAGAATGGCCACTTGTGCGGCATCAGCTACTGCACGCCTCAACGGGATGTGGCGCTCGTTGTCACGCTTCGGGTTCACCCGGTTCGTCAGGAGAATTACGAAAAGACCGCGCTCGGGATCGATCCAGATCGAAGTGCCGGTAAAACCGGTGTGGCCGAAGCTGCGCGACGAGAAATAGCTCCCGGAGCTGGAGTTCCTCGACGGCGTATCCCACCCAAGCGCGCGGCTCGAGGTCCGCGATTGGGGAGCTGTCCATCGGGCGAGCGTTGAAGGCTTGACGATCCGCACGCCGTTGTATTCCCCTCCGTTGAGCAGCATCTGCGCGAAAATCGAGAGATCGCGGACGGATGAGAAGAGGCCGGCATGGCCGGCGACGCCGCCCATTGCCCACGCGTTTTCGTCGTGCACCTTGCCCTGCACGAGACCACCGCGCGCCGAATCGATCTCGGTTGGAGCGATGCGGGACCAGAATTGCGCGCTGTCCGGCCGGAACAGCGTGCTCGACATACCGAGCGGCGCGAAGATTCGGCTTACGACGAGCTGGTCGAGCGGCTCGCCGGTAATCTTCTCGAGGATGAGCTGCGTCAGGATGAGGTCCCAGTCGCT
>DATAIM010000154.1:0-6560 GCA_036262655.1 Gemmatimonadaceae bacterium
ATTTCCGGCTCCAGGCGCACCTGAAATTTTTTCTCGACTGCGTCCTGAGCGATGGTGATCAGCTCTCGAACATCACGTGCAGTCGCTCTTCCCAGGTTCACTATGATGTTCGCGTGAATGTGAGAGATCTGCGCGTCGCCGTGCCGGAATCCCTTCAGTCGACACTGGTCGACCAATCGGCCCGCGCCCATGCCTTCGATCTTCTTGAATATCGAACCCGCACTCGGGTGAAACTGAAGCCACGGGTGGCGGGCTCCGCGCCAGCTCAGATTTTCCTGCATCACGCGATGCATCACTGCCGTGTTCCCGCGCACGAGCTGGAAAGTAACGGCCAGCGCTACATCCTTCCGGTGATGCAGCACGCTTGTATCGTATCCGAACTGCATGTAGGCGGCATCGACAGTCCTGCGCTCACCCTCCTCCGTCAGCAGGTCACATGAGTGGAAGACATCGGCGATGAACATGGTACGCTTGCGGTCGGGCTCTGGCTCCAGAAAGTGGAGGTTTTGCCAGACGGCACCACCGATCGTGCTTGGTATCCCGACGTAGTGCTCGAGCCCTGACCAGCCGCGCTCGACGGCTTCGGGGATCAGATTCGCAACGACTGCTCCGCTCTCGACCCACAATCTCCCATCGTCGGAAAATCTGAAGTGGCTGGCGTGACTACGGATAACGATGCCACGAAATCCCCGGTCTCCGACGAGAATATTGGCGCCGAGGCCAAGAACGAAGTACGGGACCGAGAGCTCTCGAGCGGCGAGGACAGCGACAGCCAGATCTTCGGCTGTAAGTGTCGAATAGAAAAGATCCGCCGGACCACCGATGCGGAATGTGGTGTATGGAGCAAGTGGCTCGTCCCGCCTGAGCTGTGATGGGTTCAGGCGAGCGGCTAGCTTTTCGTAGGCGTCAATCATCGAGGGTTTTGTTTGAACAACATGTCTCAAAGAAATCGCAGTCGTGTCTGGCTCGCTACTCTGCTGCTGATACTGGGTTCCGTCGCGTGGCCGTCCTGCGTTTCTGCGCAGCGCGCGGAGCTCGAGAAGATCATCAAGCGCAAGGTGCTTCCCAACGGGCTCGAAGTAATCGTCGTGGAGAACCATGGCGTTCCACTCGCGACAATCGAAGTGAACGTGAAGAACGGGTCGTTCACGCAGACACCCGAGTATGCGGGACTTGCGCACATGTACGAGCACATGTTCTTCCGCGCCAACTCGAAATATTCCGAGCCCGAATCATTTGTCAGCCGTGCAGGCGATCTGGGTGCCGTGTTCAATGGAACGACCGGGGAAGAACGCGTGAACTACTATCTCACCGTTCCCGCCGACAGCCTGGGCGCCGGCATCCGATTTCTTTCGTCAGCGCTGACCGCTCCGCTTTTTCGCCAGGACGAGCTCGAACGGGAGCGACAGGTCGTTATCGGTGAGTATGATCGAAACGAGTCGAGTCCTTTCTTCCGTCTCAATCAGGAGATGGACAGGCTGCTGTATCCCGGGAATTTCAGTCGCAAGAACGTGATTGGAGACCGTCAGGTAATCCTCACGACCACGCCCGAAAAAATGCGCACCATTCAGCGCCGGTATTATGTGCCTAACAACGCAGTGCTGATCGTCTCGGGTGACGTGGATCCACGACAGGTATTTCTTCTTGCCGAGCGCGAGCTGGGTGGATGGAAGCGGGGAGAGAACCCGTTCGTGGCCGATCCCATCCCCCAGATCCCGGCCCTGACGAAAAATCAGGGTGTCATTGTCGAAGCAGATGTCGGGGCGGTCACTGTATTCCTCCAGTGGCAGGGCCCAAGCGTCGGAAAAGACGCCAAGTCGACCTATGCGGCAGATGTCTTTTCCGATGTGCTGAACGATCCCGGCTCAAAATTCCAGCAGCGGCTGGTGGACAGTGGCCTCTGGCAGAGCATGGGGGTGAACTATTACACGCTGAACAACGTGGGCCCCATTACCATCAGTGGTCAGACATCCCCCGAAAATCTGCGCAAAGCTCTCGTTGCACTCGAGGGCGAGATCGCAAAGTTCAACGATCCAGCTTACTTCGATCCAGAAGAGCTTGAGGCAGCGAAGGCACACCGTGCAGTAACGTCCGCCTTCGACCGGGAACGTGCATCGGGATTCGCACATACACTCGGCTTCTGGTGGAGCGTTGCTGATCTAGAGTACTACATGGGGTATGTCGACAACATGGCGAAGCAAACGACCGCTGACCTCCGCGCCTATGCGGGGAGGTATATAGTCGGGAAGCCGCGAATAACCGGAGTCCTTATCAGTCCTACGGCGAAGCAGCAGCTCAGTCTCACTACGGGCGAGCTTGCGCACGAGGGCACAGAATGATGCTTTTCTCGATTGCGTTCGGCCTCACGGCGCTTACTACGAGCTTCGACGTTGGCGGTGTTAAGGTCATTCTTCGCCAGAGCGATGCGAACAATGTCGTTGCAGCGAATCTCTACCTTCTTGGCGGTGCAAGGCAAGTCACGCCGGCCAATGCAGGAATCGAGAACCTGCTGCTCGAGGTATCGGATAAAGGCACCCGGAGTTATCCAAGGGCCGCGCTAAGGCGAAAGATGTCGAGGCTTGGAACCGAGATCGTGACTGCCCCCAGCGATGACTGGACAATGTTCGGAATTCGCGGCACGAGTGAGGTGTTCGACTCGACGTGGGCGATCTTCGCTGACAGGCTGATGCATCCGACGCTCGCGGAGTCGGACATCGCGCTGGTGAAGTCGCAGTTCATTTCGGCACTCCGACAGCGGCGCGATGACCCGGATGCACTTGCGAACTATCTGGCCGACAGCATCGCCTTCTCGGGCCACCCATACGGCATTCCGGTAGTCGGCACCGAGGCATCGATCTCTTCACTCGACGCGAAAGCCCTGCGTGATTACCACGCCTCGCAATTCGTGAAATCGCGGATGCTTCTCGTGGTAGTCGGCGACATCGATCGTGCACACGTCGAGCGTCTTGTGCGGGCAACCCTGGCGAACCTGCCGCAGGGGAATTACACCTGGACACCACCTCCGCGGCTTCCCGAGGGGAAGTCAGCCGTCGTCGTGGAGGCCAGATCCCTTCCGACGAATTACATCGTCGGATACTACAGCGGGCCGGTTGCCAACAGTGACGATTACCAGGCTCTCCGGATTGCGACGTCGGTGCTGACTGGCCGGATGTTCTCCGAGATCAGGACTCGTCAGAATCTGACCTATGACGTGCACGCCCCCTTCCTCGATCGGGCAGCAAGTGCCGGCGGGCTCTACGTGTCGACCGCTGCACCGGACACGACACTCAAGCTGATGTACAATGCCGTTCGCGAGCTTCAGGATGGACTCCTCGATCCAAGCGGTCTCGAGCGTCTCGAGCAGCAGTTTCTAACGGAATACTTTCTTGACAACGAGACAAATGACGCACAGGCCGATTTTCTTGCACGTGCTCAGTTGTATCGCGGCGATTTCAAGCGTGCGGAAAAGTTCGTCGAGGAACTCAAGGCGGTAACGCCGGAGCAGGTTCGGAATGTCGCGAGGAAGTACATGAAAGGGATCCGGTTCGCGTATGTCGGAGACCCAAGCAAGCTGAGGCGGGAGTTGATCACACGGTTCTAGAGCCGTGTTCAGGCACGATTCCTGACTCAAGGCAGGCGCGACCACGTTGATTTCCGAAGGGCTTGTGAATAAATTCACAATCCCTCGCGGGGAGTGTCCGCGGGACGGAAATCTCAACAGTTGTTACCTAGTACGGCACTGGAGGCCTCTAGAAAATGCGGTTTTATGGATTTGCGCTCGCGGCGAGCGCGGTGGTTATCGGCGCTTGCGCCGGCGGTGACAAGAATGCCGGCGACACGACCGCGGTTGGAGTGGATACATCTGCTGCGACTGTCGCCCCTGCGCCGGCGGCTGCGCCTGCGCCGGCTTCTGCGGGCGGACCTGCGACGATGGCCGCGGTCACGGGAACCACTCATGAAGTCAAGATGATCGGCGACGCGAAGGGGTATCGCTTCGAGCCGGCGAACATCACGGTGAAGGCCGGCGACGGTATCAAGTTCACGACCGTAACCGGCGGGCCGCACAACGTGGCGTTCGATCCGGCCAACGTTCCGGCAGATGTGCAGGGACAGCTCGATGCCAATATCTCCGACAAGATGGGCCAGCTCCAAAGCGCCCTGAAGACGAATGCCGGTGAGTCGGTGACGATCTCGTTTGCCAATATCAAGGCGGGCAAGTACCCGTTCCACTGCACGCCGCACCTTGCTCTTGGAATGAAGGGCGAGATCACAGTTCAGTAGTAGCACGGACCGGAAGGACGAAGTAAAACGGGAGCATCGTTCGATGCTCCCGTTCTTTTTCTGGATAGCGAGCCGATATAATTCATTTACGATGAGCATCATCGCCGCTTTGGAGATCTGGTCCGCTTGAATCGGCCTTTCGGTGGGTCGGGTTACTGGTGGATGTCAGCGCGATCGAGAAATGCATCCCGCCGCTACGCTGTAATGGGCATTGTGGGCGGACTGGTATTCATCTGCGCACTGATAGCGTTCGTGCTGGTTCCGCGGCAGGCAACGCGTGCTGCTGTACGCGTTTCCGCGACGCTCGAAGAGAGACCGGATTCGAATCGGACAGTTGCGGTTCGAAACCGCGCCGCCGCTGAAATTGCCGCCGCCGATTCGATGTTGAATCTGGCTAGACGGACTGTCGTTCCTGTCGAAGCGCCCGTCGTCGATACGTTCCCTCCGGAAGCCGTAGCGCAGAGAGATGCTTTAGCTCAGGAGGTGGCAACGCTCAGCCGGCTTATCGAGCGGGCGGAGAATGCTCCCCTTCCCTCATCGTACCGTGCTCTTGCACAAGCGCCTTCGCTGGCCGACGACGCAACGGTTCGTGCCCTGCTGGATTCACTCACTGACATCGAAAGGGAGAGGGATGCCTTTGGAGCGGTCGGTGGCGTCGATCCGGTATATGTTGCCCTCACGTCAAGGGCGACCGCAGTCGGCCGTGCAATTCAGGAAGTCGCCGTAGCAAAGCGCGCGGTCGTCCGACAGCAGCTCGCGCTGCTTCGTCCCCCGGCTGCTCCGCGGCCTGCACCGCGAGCTCGCGTTGACACGGCAAGATTTCTTGCGCAGCGCGAAGCCGGAGCTCGCGTATACGGGAACGCAGTGCGGGACCTTATTCAAATCAAGGCGACAAACGAGCGGCTCGACCGTGAGCTTGCGCGTGCAAGAGATCTTGCCAACGTAGGCGCTCCCCCACTGGCGATGCTTGCGGCTGCCGTAGTGCTCGCACTGGCTCTTGGATTCGCGGCGTCTTTTGCCTTCGAGCTGCAACGGCCGAGCATTGCAGATGCGCGTGAGGCGGAACACGTTACGGGTGTACGCGTACTGAGCGTCATCGAGCCGACGGAGGTAATGGCCGAGAGAAGCAGGCGGCAGGCGGATGTGGCCGGGCCTCCGCTGATTGACGTCGTCTCCGAGAGCTATCGCCGGCTTTATCTTCATCTCGCCGCCACGGAAGCAAATGTGCCAATTGTCACCGTTGCGGGTGACGATGCTCCGATTGTCGCTACGGTCGCGTCCAATATCGCGGCAGCGGCTGCATATGAGGCGAGGAGCACTCTGCTCGTCGACGTCGACCCCACCACGTCGACCATTGCGAACGTATTTCGAATTCCATCGAATCCGGGTCTGGCCGGCATTATCTCGGGCGGATCGGACTGGACGGGGTCGATCGTACAGACGACGATCGGCCGTGACCGGACTCTCGACGTTTTGCCCAGCGGTACAAAGAAGGGCATCTCGACGGATTCGACGATTGCCGAGCGGATTCGCGGAGATTTCGCCCGAATGGAACGGCGGTATGATCTGATCGTGATTGCGGCCCCTACCGGCTACGTGCAGCACGGACCGAGCAGCATCATCCCCGGACCGGACGTGGTGCTTTGTGCCCGTCTCGGACATACCAGGATTGCGAGATTGCGCCAGGCAGTAGAAAGTCTCCGGGCACTCGACCACCGAATTCACGGTTTAGTGCTGTGGTCTGATGACCTGCCAGTAATCGAGACGCAGGATGAAGTGAGCGAGCCGCGATCGCCGAGAAGCCGAGTTGCGGAAAAACTCGTGGGAGTCCGCTGACGAATGGCTGAAGCGACAGTAGATCTCAGCGGGCTTACACTGACGGAGGCGTACGCTGAGCTGCACGCTCAGGTCGACGCGGTTCTCGCCGGAGTGGACGATGAAATTGCGGCCATGGCGACGATCACTGCGCTCGTCCACCATGGATTCGGACATTTGTGGACGGGGTTTTATCGAGTCGTTAGTCCTGGTAACCTGCTCCGGGTGGGGCCTTATCAGGGAACGCTCGGCTGCATGGAAATTCGATTCGGCAGAGGTGTATGCGGAACCGCGGCTGCCGAGGAGAAAACAGTGATTGTGGACGATGTGAACGAATTCCCGGGCCATATCACATGTGATGCCCGCTCGAGATCCGAGATCGTCGTTCCGGTGTTTGGAAAGAGTGGAGAGCTGATCGCTGTTCTCGACATCGATTCGGATCGACTCGCTGCATTCAGCGACGA
>DATAIM010000155.1:0-4127 GCA_036262655.1 Gemmatimonadaceae bacterium
TTACGGAAATGCAGGCTCTGCTCACGCACTGCGGTTTCCAGCCGGGCCACGTCACATTGCCTGCCGCGCCGCTCGGAATCATTGAAGGAACTGCCGTATAGTATTGAGTTCCCCGGTTGCTCACCAGGGAGACTCACTCAAGCAGCAGTTGAGTTCAACGGCCGCGGGTAACACCCGTTCCTTTTGACAGGTGGCATGAGCCGCATCATTGCAAGTGTTTCCTAACACGCGTTGAAGCTGGCGTGCGATTTAATGAAGCTCGCTGCGCTCGCCTTTTATATGATTCGCACGCAGCTTAACTGAAGGCGTTAGACCGCTACGAGTATCGCACTGGAGCCCGGTTGCTGTTGGGCACCCCGTGCGTTCCCGACTTCCGGAGGTTCTTATGCGACACCACGGATTCGCATCTATGCTGATCTTCGCCACCGCGGCCTGCTCGAGCCAGCACGCCTCAGTGCCAAGTCCTGCACGTACCGCCGCCTCGTATGCCGCGAGGGCCGGCGGCTCCGTTGAGGGTGTGTGGACGGTGATCGAACAGGCGTCCAGGGCGCCAGGTGGCGAATGGGTCAGCGCCGGGACGCCGTACCGCAGCCTGTACGTGTTCACACCGACGCACTACAGCTACATGTTCACCCGTCCCGAGCCGCGGTCGCCATTCGCCGGCGACCCGAAC
The DNA here is from genome assembly GCA_036262655.1 of Gemmatimonadaceae bacterium. Classification (GTDB taxonomy): domain Bacteria; phylum Gemmatimonadota; class Gemmatimonadetes; order Gemmatimonadales; family Gemmatimonadaceae; genus UBA4720. The sequence continues at coordinate 674 of DATAIM010000155.1, forward strand.
CGTCCGACGGATATTGAGAAGGTGCGGGCTTACGACTCCTTCGTCGCGGCGGCGGGAAGTTACACGCTCGAGGGCGCTACACTCACGCTCGTGGCCCTCGTGCACAAGAACCCGAGCGAGATGGCGGGCGAGGCGCTGCGGTACGCCGCCGAGATCGGCCGAGACACCGTGCGGCTCACGATTGCCAACCCGCCGTTTCAGCCCGGCCGTGAGCGACGCACCGTGCTGGCGCGGATCCGATAGGCGCCGGGAGGGTGATCGTGCGCCAGCGGTCTAATAAACGTTGCTGCTGACAATCACTTTTCTGTAGCTCGCTGCGCTCGCAATTTATTAGATGCTGCGTGCAGCAGAACTTGAACGTTAGACGCCAACTCTGAGAGAATCGCGAAGGCAGGGGTCCCATGGCCATCATTCCGACGCTCCGTTGCCGCAGCATGCAGCAGTCGCTTGGGTTCTATACCAACGTCCTCGATTTCGAGCGCGTGGACGGCGACGACGAACTCAGCGATCCATCATTCAGCGTACTTTCCCGCGATGGGGGATACTTGTTCCTGTCCAGTCACGGCGGGGATGGGGTCTTCGGCGCCGTGGTCGCGATCACGACGGATGACGTCGATGCACTTTGTCGGATATTTCGGGCGCGAGGACTTCGGACATCGGGCAATCCAGACGCGCCGCAGCATGTGCACGAAGGCCCGATCGACCAGACCTGGGGCACGCGCGAGTTCTACGTTGAGGATCCCGATGGAAACACGCTCCGATTTACGCAGGAGACGCTCTCACCGTGAGCACTCTCCCCACGGTCCACGCGGGCTCGGGCTTCGATGCGCCAAGTTGGCGTCTAACGAACGCTGCTGCAGACGGCGCTCTAAGGTAGCGGCGGCTGCGCCGCCGCGATCTATTTGTCGCGCCCGCAGCAGGGCTATGGCATTAGGCCTCTATCCTGATCATGGAGAAAGTCATGACCCAGTCCATTAACCGACGAAAGATGATCGTCGGATCGGTAATGCTTGTCGGCGCGGCAGTGTCTGCCAAGACAGCTCAAGGAGAAGCGCTGTGTGTCCCTTCCCGAGATCGCTGGCCTCGAAAGGACGAGTTAGTCGGCGGCAACGATAGAGATCTGATTCTGTCGACTGCACGTAAGATGATGATCAAGCAGGGACACGCAGCGCTCGTAACCATTGACGATGGCGCGCTTCCGCGCGTTCGTAGCGTAGCCACTAGCGATCCTGAAGTGGATATGACGGTGTGGATTCTCACGTCTCTAGTGACGCGCAAAGTTGCGCAAATTCGTGCCCGCCCGGAGGTCGCACTGCACTACGTCGATATCGACAACATGGCGGAAACGACGTTGATGGGCGTGGCTGAATTGCATGCAGACGCCAAAACACTCGAGGCGAAGAACTTCTATAGTAGCGAGCAGACCGCGCAGTATTGGCCAGGCTTCCCGAATGGCTATGTCATGATTGCCGTCCGACCCATCTGGCTCGAGATCGCTGCGCCACATACGGCAATCAAGGGCGACAAGTCGCGACGGCGCCCGGCAGGTCTGAAGCTTTAACCTTGAGATCCCGATCAGGTCGAGAGGGCAGCAATGCAGAGCTGGCGCTCGCGCTTGTGAAGATCGAGCCCTATTGTATCCATTGCGGCTGGCCTCCCTCCGGTTAGTTGTGCCTCGTGTCCACACGATGAGCACGTCACTGTTTGTGGGGCGAACTTGCCACCACGTCGCCGTGGAGGTCCAGCCGCTTCATACCAACTAGCTTAAGGCGTTATGCACATCATCAGCATCCCCTGAGGCGCCTTGATACTTGTATATGTCCATCATATACTTATGCCATGGCAGAAACGCCACCAATTGTTTCGTCATTAGAAGGGTTCGAGTGGGATGACGGGAACACCACCAAGAATGTCTTGGGTCATGGAGTATCACAGGCGGAGGCTGAAGAGATGTTTTTTCAGACGCCCCTTCTTTTCCTCGAAGACCCGGCACACTCGGATACCGAAACCCGTCTGCTGGCCTTGGGGATGACGGCAGATGGCCGTCGTCTTACAGCTGCCTTTACTGTGCGGAACAATCGGATTCGAATCATTTCTATTCGTGACATGAGTCGCAAGGAGCGACGGGCATATGACCAAGCGCGCTAAGAAGCTCAAGCCAATTCCTAAATTCAAGTCGCATGAAGAAGCAGGCGAATTCTGGATGACACACGATACCACCGAGTACTTCGACTGGAGTAAGGCACGGCGGATTACATTTCCCAACCTTCGTCCGTCGACGGCGACGATATCGCTAAGGTTGCCTCAAAGTCTACTAAATGAGCTTCGCACATTGGCGAACGAGCGTGATGTCCCATATCAATCGCTCCTCAAGGTCTTTCTAGCCGAACGCATCGCAAAAGAACGGGATCGGCCGCGGCGTCGTGTGCGCGCGAGTGCCTAGCACTCGCTGAAGCTGACAAGCGATCTCATGAAGCGCCCTTCGCTCGCTATGGTTGGAACCGCGAGTTGAGATGGACGTTCGAATCGGCGCCAGTCGACGATCTCTGTCGCGAGCACCATCGCCGAGTAAAGTGAGATGCCGCGGAAGCACTGCAGACGCTCGACCATGGGCGCGATGTGGGGAAGCAGGGCGAGTTGTTCGATCTGACGATCAAGCTCCTCACGCCGGTCGAGCTTGTAGAGAAGTAATGCGTGGTATTCGCGGTAGACGAGACGGTCGTGCTGTTTGAGCGGGCTGTTTTCCGTTGTCAGATGCAGCAGCCACTTGAGATGTGGGCTGCACCAGTTGGTGCCTTCACGAAAGACGAAGCCGCGGCGAGCCAGGAACTTGAGGATGTAGTGACGCGACTTGACAATCTCCTTCTGGAACGTTTCGCCGCACCGCACGACGTCCCGAACCCGTTCATCACTCTCGCTCGGAATGCGCACCGTGGTGAGTTCCCCCGCTCGATAAAAACGGGCGAGGTCGGCAGCATCTCTCTTATCGTGCTTTCGCTGAACACCGGGTCGTTTGGGAATGAGTGATGGTGCGATCACTTCGCACTCGTAGCCCCACTCCTTCATTGCACGATGAATCACATAGCCAGCTCCGCTTGCTTCGTAGCATCCGCGAATCTCTCCGTCTCGCCCAACTCGCTCCAGCCACTTCCTCAACTTCGGCAAATCGTTTGGTAACCGGTCCAACCGGGCCGGGGACTTCGCGCCCATCGGCAGGACCGCGATCGTGATCGACTCCTTGTGCACATCCATGCCGAGATAGATGATAGAGCGTACCGCAGAAACAGCAGAACTCGCAATCGATGACATGGGCTGGTCTCCGTGTATTGCGACAGATCGATCGTCGCATGTGGCTCTGGCAACTCCGGTTCACACCGAGGAGCTAATCCACGGATAAACCGGAGGCCAGCCCAGTCATATTTTCTAGACGGCATGAACGCGCCAGATTTGTGCT
>DATAIM010000156.1:0-2823 GCA_036262655.1 Gemmatimonadaceae bacterium
CTGATCCTGTTCAGGCGGAAGTTTCGCATCTCTCTCTTGTCGACATCGCGCGCGGCCAGGTACCAGTGCGAGCTGAGAAAGAACAGGCCGTAAGGCTCCGCAGCGCGGCGGGTAGTTCGGTCGCCACCCATCGAGTGGTAGTCGAAACGAACCGTCTTCCGCCTGCGCAAAGCGTCGTTGAGGATCTCGAAGACATCCTGCTGCGGATGCGGCTTGGCTGAACCTCTCGCTCCGTGTCCACGGCGCGACGCCATCGGCTCCATCAATGCCATCACGTTCATTCCCTCATCGTGGTCGACGCCGATGCTCTCCATGGGCAGATCGAATGACAGCTTCCGCATCGCAGATTCTGCGTCATCTGTAAGCACCGGATCACCAAGTGCTATGACGCGGGCGGCTGCCTTGACGATTATCTCGAGCTCATCCGGCTCGATGATGAGCGAAGCGAGTGCCCGGTAGCCGAACTTGTCGGGCTTGCGTGGCTTCGTTCCAGCGCGGCCTTCGCGGGCGGCCAGTGAGAGATAAGGGAGATAGAACGACTTCCGGTCGAGCTTGTATCCCTTCGTCTCGCCATCGCCGTCATCGAGATCGACGGTCTCGATTGCTATTCCGAATGATCTAAGCTCGTCCTTGTCGCGCTCGAACATGCGCATCACTGCGTCGTGCTTCTTGTCACCGGTGTAGGCGGGAACGTCGCGCGCGAGCTCCTCGAAGGTGATCGGGTAGTGACGCCGGAGAAGCGCGGCGATCACGTCAGTCCATCGTTGGAGTTTTGGTTCGCGAGGAGCCATTGATATTTGTATTCAAGTCCCCTTGGGACTTCGAGTCCACAGGATATCCCACCCGTCTGACAAGCATGGCTCTGCGATCCTCGCGGCGGGAGGGGCTCAAGTCCCGGTCACCTGAAATCCGCTCGCGCGCCCCCAGGGCGAGGGCGCGATCATGCTGGCGAAAACGATCCCGGTATTCCGCGTCGCTCGCCACAGCTCGGCCGTTGCGAGCTGCATGGCGTCGAGCGTTCCCAGCGGTGTGTCATGGATGACTACTCGCGCAAAGCCGCGATTGTCAGACGCCTGTTAGATCTTCGGGCTCCGGAATTTGGCCTGTGCGCTCGATCCCGTAGTTGCGCCATTTGTAGTCCGCTCCAAGATTGGCTTGCCGCGTCCACCACCCATCGCGAATGAAGCTCCACAACTCCCAGCCCCTCTACTCCGCCAGCGACCTGCTCAACTTCCTCGGCTGCACTCACGCGAGTGCGCTCGACGTCGAAGCAATGGGGGAGCGGATTCGCAGGCCCGGGAAGTCGGACGATGCGTACCTCGCCATCCTCAGTGAAAAGGGAATGGATCACGAGCGCCGATATCGTGACAAGCTCGAAGCCGCTGGGAGGGATGTTGTTGAAATCGATCGGGAAGAATCGATCGAAAACATGGCGCAGCGAACACGGAAGGCGATGAGGGACGGCGTCGATGTGATCTATCAGGGTGCGCTTGCTGCGCCCGGCTGGCACGGCTACTCCGATTTTCTGCTGAAGGTGAACGTGCCTTCCGATTTCGGCGCGTACTCATACGAGGTCGCCGACACAAAGCTTGCGAGAACGGCCAGGCCCAAGCACGTCGTCCAGCTTTGCATCTACTCGGAGATGATCGCCCGCGAGCAAGGCGTCCGCCCCACTCGTGCGCATGTAATGCTCGGCGATGGATCCGAGCTTACACTACGGCTGCACGACTACATCTTCTACTCCAATCGCGCTCGCGATCGCTTCAATCAATTCGTTTCGGGAAAGGCGCGAACCACGACCGCGGAGAAATGTCCGCATTGCAGTCTCTGCCACTGGTCCGGGCACTGCACCGCAGAATGGGAAGAAACCGGGAATCTCCGGCTCGTCGCGGCATTGAGCGGCGCCCAGGCGAAGAAGCTTCGAGCGGTGGGGATCACGACAATCGAAGCGCTCGCACAGGTTGCCGTGGATTTCACCGTGCCAAGGATGCAGGCGTCGGCTCTCGATCGGATCCGGTCGCAGGCACGGCTCCAGATGGTGAAGCGTTCAACCGGAGAAAACCGCGTGGAGGTGTTGCCTCCCCTGGAGCGACGGGGATTCTCACGGCTTCCCGAGCCGGACGAAGGAGATCTTTTCTTCGACATGGAAGGTGACCCCGTTTATTCCGCGCAGGGGTCGCTCGAGTATCTGTTCGGATTTCATTATGCAGACGCCGGTCAGAACCGGTACACCGCTTTCTGGGCACGTGACCGCGCTTCGGAACGCAAGGCGTTCGAGGATGCTCTCGATTTCATCACCATGCGTCTCGAGAAATACCCTGACGCATTCATCTATCACTACGCGGCTTACGAGCAGACCGCACTGAAGCGGCTGGCTCGCGAATACGGCAGCTCCAGCAGGCACGAGAGTGCCATCAAGCGCCTCGCACAATCCTATGGCACGCGCGAGAACGAAGTGGATGACCTGCTTCGCAATCGCAAGATGGTGGACTTGTACAAGGTGGTTCGCGAGGCGGTGCAAACTTCCGAGCCCGCATATTCCCTCAAGAATCTCGAGGTTTTTTTCGCGGAGAAGCGCACGCAGGAGATCACCAGTGGCGGTGACAGCATCGTTGCGTTCGAGCGATGGGTGAAGACTGGTGACAATTCGCTGCTGACGCAGATCGAGAGCTACAACGCGTTCGACTGCTTCTCCACTCAGCTGTGCAGAGACTGGCTTCTTTCATTGCGTCCCCCAGACACAATCTGGTTCGACCCCGCTGCGGAAAAAGCTGCCGACGAAGCTGAGCGCGAAGAGAAGCGGCGACAGGAGGACGCGCGTAT
>DATAIM010000157.1:0-2394 GCA_036262655.1 Gemmatimonadaceae bacterium
GCAGCCGGTTGTACAACGGGTGGATTCCGCCGCACGACACCGAGATAGTGAAACGCTATCGGCGCGCAGGCCTGATCGTCGTTGCCAAGACGAACACTCCGGAGTTCGGCCTCACGCCGTTCACCGAGCCGGAGCTGTTCGGTCCCGCACGCAATCCGTGGAATCCAGATCGTACCACAGGTGGATCTTCCGGCGGTTCGGCGGCAGCTGTAGCGAGCGGGATGGTCCCATGGGCCGGGGGCGGCGACGGTGGGGGCTCGATTCGAATCCCAGCGTCATGCTGCGGCATCTTCGGGCTCAAGCCGAGTCGCGGGCGCACTCCAGCAGGTCCAGTCGCTGGAGAGCTATGGCAGGGTGCGGCAATCGAGCATTGCCTCACCCGATCGGTCCGTGACAGCGCAGCAATGCTGGACGCGATCTCGGGACCCGATGTTGGCGCTCCGTACTACGCGATTCCTCCGGAGCGTCCTTACCTCTCGGAAGTCGGGACTGATCCAGGACGTCTTCGCATCGCGTTCACCGGCAAACCGTTGCTCGGACGCACTGTTCACCCGGACTGTCAGGCAGCGCTCGACGATTCCGTCAGGCTGCTCGAGACGTTGGGACACGATGTGATCGAAGCGTCACCACCGGTCGAACGCGAAGCATTCAATCGCGCATTTCTCACGGTCGTCTGTGGCGAAGTTCACGCGGACCTCCTCCAGGCAAAATCGCTGGCCGGCCGTACGGCCAGTCCCGACAACGTCGAATTCACCACGTGGGCACTCAACCTTCTAGGCAGCGAGCTGGACGCGGGAGCGTTCGTTGCGGCGCAGCGTGCTCTGCGCAAGGCGTCGCGGCATGTTGGTGAATTTTTCGAGCAGTATGACGTTCTGGTAACGCCGACGATGGCGGCTCCGCCATTCGAGCACGGCGCTCTTCAGCCAGCGCCGCACGAGCGAGTAATGCTGAAGGTGCTCGGGCGATTGCGCGCTGGAAACGTCCTGCGCCTGCTCGGAGCTCTCGAGAAAACAGCCGACGAAATCTTCGACGTCATCCCTTATTCGCCGCTGTTCAATGTCACCGGTCAACCGGCCATGTCGGTGCCGCTGTACTGGAACGCGGACAACCTGCCGATAGGCACGCAGTTTGTCGGGCGATATGGCGATGAGGCAACGCTGTTCCGGCTGGCGAGTCAGCTCGAAGCTGCCCGCCCGTGGTTCAGCCGACGGCCGCCGGTGTCGGCGTAACGATTTCGGTCCGCCTCAGCGGACGCAGGACTCCAGGATGTCGCGCTTCGCGCGCCGCGCATCGTCTATGGTCTTGTAGAAGTCGCCGAAGAACTTGAGGGTCTCATCGCTGACCCGCTTGTTGAGCAGCTGGCCTATCTTGTCGGAGTACAGGCCGTAGATCGCGTCTTTCTTGTCACGGAACAGAGAGAAGGTCTTCTGGTACTCATCCGGCGAGCCACAGTATCCCCGGAAAAACCTGTCGCGCACCTGCTTCACCGGAAACTGCGGGTCGACCGAGGCATAAGAAGCGTTGATCGCACCGGCGAAATCGAAATCGTATGCAATTGGCACGACCGTACCATCGGCACGTGTCATCAGCTCGAAGTTGTGCAGCCCCGATACGGAGAAATCGGTGTTGGCGATGAAATACTGAAACAGGCCGACGAGGAGGGCGTGATCACGATCGAGGTCATCGGCACGCGCACCCTTTGCGTCGAGAATGCCCCCATTGAACCGCGCGGCCATCGCGTCAGGCTCCTCCAGGAGTATCGCGTATCGCGTGGTCATCGGCTTGCCGGTCGCGCTGTCCGCGTACGTCATGTGAAGCAGGCGCGCCTTGTGACTCATCGGGGTGAGGAGGCTGTATGCGCGATACAGCTGAAACTCCTGCAGCACATACTGCTCGAACGTGTCGCTGTTCCTGCAGAAGCTTACGAGCTTGGGCTTGTCGAGCCCCTCGAAAACCGTACCCTTGGTCGTCTTTCCGCCAAGATTTAGCCGGAGCGGTGGAAACTCGCAGTTCTTGAGTCTCCAGATTCCACGGGTCTTTGCCTTGATCGGGATCTCGGTCTTCTTTCCGTCAGCAGCCGCGTAGGTAAGCGTCGCGTTGCGCCAGGGAGCGTCGTCCTCCTTGTCGCCCCGGATTCGCTTGATGTTGATCGACAGCGTTACAGCAACGGGCTCGTCCGAGTCGAAGAACGCCGTCGTGTAGACCTTTTCCTTTTTCTGCTTGTCTTTTGCGGCATCGTCCGCCTGCGCGGCGAGCACGGTGGGAATAGCGGAAACGGCCAACGCGACGACCAGTGCAGAGCACCGCAGCCTGCTGTATACCATATACCTGCCTTGGGGGAATTCGGCTGTATTATTGCGCGTTTTTGGCCGGCGCGCTATAGGCAAAATTGCT
>DATAIM010000158.1:0-6799 GCA_036262655.1 Gemmatimonadaceae bacterium
CCCTGGATAAGAACTCACAACCTGGCGCCACGATCGCGGGTCGATCTCAAACGGACGTATGCTTCATATCGGAACTCGGCCTGGGCGGGGGGAACCGAGCCGGCCGGAGCCGGACGCGGCTTTGGATCACAGGTGGACGTAGCCGCGCTTTTTATCGAGCGATCGATCGACCTGCTTCGACCCGACGGTATGTGTGGACTGATTGTGCCGTCGAAGCTCTGGAGATCCCTCGCCGGCGGTGGTGTGCGCGACTTTCTGACAACACACGCCTCGATAAGGGAGCTCCACGATTTGAGCGAAGCGCCACTCATGTTCGATGCTGCCGTTTACCCGTCGATTCTCGTTGCCGGCCATTCGACGAAAGGGACAGGCATGCGCGTGCGAAGTACGTCACTCGTAGTCCACCGGGACGATAGGGCGAGTCGATGGTGTGCTGAAGCCACGAATCTGCGGCTGAACAATTCAGCCGGTAGTCCGTGGCTGTTGCTTCCATCGGAGGCACGAGGCGCGTTCGACCGCGTTGTCGATGCAGGTACTCCTTTCTTTCGCACAACCTTTGGCCGTCCCCTCCTTGGAGTGAAGACCGGCTGCAACGACGCGTTCATCGTTAAGAATGGTCAGGCGAACATAGAGTCCGATCTGCTTCGGCCCCTGCTGCGTGGTGATAGGGTGTCCCAATGGAAAGTGAACCCGGGCGATGCACGAATCATCTGGACGCACGATGACCATGGTCAGCCACTTTCTGCACTGCCGCCGCTTGCAGCCACATTCCTCCGCAAACGAAGGCTGGATCTCGCGCGAAGATCCGATGCGGCGGGGCACCACACATGGTGGATGCTTTTCCGCACCGAGAGCGCGAATTCGTCACTTCCTCGGGTAGTCTGGTCCGACATCGGCCGGCGCCCGAGGGCAGCGGTGCTGAAGGCTGGAGACCGCACTGTTGCGCTCAACAGCTGCTACGTCGCTCGATGCCCGACGCTTCTCGATGCGTATGCACTCGCCGCCTTACTGAACTCGGTCCTCGCCGCCGCATGGCTGTCCGTTATCGCGGAACCCGCCCGCGGCAATTACCGGCGATACCTCGGATGGACGATGTCGATCCTGCCGCTTCCCCGTGCGTGGACTCGTGCGCGCTCAATTCTCGCGCCCATCGGAGTGAGCGCCGCCGGCGGTGAAGAACCTTCACCAGAAGAGCTGCTGGAGGCAACGCTCGATGCTTACGAGCTGCGTCGTGCCGAAGTCGCGCCATTGCTCGCATGGGCTGAGTGACCGCCTTCCGCCCGGTCATCGACATCGTCGGTGGGGCAACCGCGCGAGCGGTGATCGCAAATGCGATCGCTGCAACGGAATCTCTCCCGGAGAGCTCCCGCACCCCGGCCGCGAATCTCGGGCGAATCACCCTGCATCCCCACCAGGTCGAGGCAGTCGCACGGATTCGCGACGCTATCAGCGAGTTTGGAGGCGCCTTCCTGTGTGACCCCGTGGGAACGGGGAAAACCTATGTCGCGCTGGCTCTCATTCGCCAAGGTGAAACCGGCACTGTCGTCACGCCGGCAGTGCTGCGACCGATGTGGACGAGTGCGGCGCACGCGGCCAACCGCACGATAAACGTCATCTCTATCGAGAGTCTGAGCCGTGGAAAGGTGGAATGCGTAAACGGCACGTTGCTGGTAGTGGACGAAGCACACCACGCCCGCAATCCGGCGACACGGCGCTTCCGAGCTCTGGCACGTCTTGCGGCAGGAAAGAATGTGCTTCTTCTCTCGGCAACTCCGATTCATAATCGCCGGCGCGATCTCATCGCATTGCTGTCCGTTTTTCTCGGCAGCAGGGCATCGGCACTCACCCCGGCAGAGCTCGGACGATGCGTGCTGCGGCGTGAGAGCTCAGGCCGGATCACTGCGGTCATTCCGCAAGTCGAGCGACTCCGATGGCTTGAGGTCAGTTCATCCGATGCGATCGCCGAAAACATTCTTGCACTGCCGCCGCCTCTTCCCCCTTTCGACGGCGGGGATGGCGGTGTCCTTCTCGCCCATACTCTCGTCAGGCAGTGGGCATCGAGCGACGGCGCATTGAAGGCTGCACTTCTCGCGAGACTTCGCCGCGCGGCAGCGCTGTGCTCGGCGCTCGAGGAGGGAACCTACCCGTCACGTGAGGAGCTCAGCGCCTGGAGCGGCCACGATGACTCGGTTCAGCTGGCATTTCCATCTATTGTGGCGCCCGCATACCGCGATGCGCGTCGCCTTCTTCCGATCGTCAACACTCATCGTGAAGCGATCTCGACGCTGCTGAAGACGATACGTAACGGCCCGAATCGCGACGCCGAGAGAGCGGCCATGATCAGACGCGTTCGCGATGAACATCCAGGCTCGCGAATCGTTGCGTTCACGCAGTTCACGGCGACGGTGGATTCTCTTTTTGCGGAGCTCGCCGGTGATGGCGCTGTAGCCGCATTGACTGCAGCCGGTGCGCGCGTCAGCGGCGGACGCATCTCGCGTACTGAAGCGATCGAAAGATTTGCACCCGCTGCATCGAATCGCCCACCCGCGCGCGCAGCCGACAGCGTCACGCTGCTGATCACGACCGACCTCTTGAGCGAAGGCGTGAATCTGCAGGATGCGGACGTTGTGATACATCTCGATCTCCCATGGACACCGGCCAGGATGGAGCAGCGGCTGGGTCGGATCGCACGCATCGGCTCTCGACATCGCACCGTTTTCGCCTATGCCATCCGGCCTCCGGCATCCGCCGACGCGGTCATACGAATCGAGCGCATCCTTCGCGAGAAGATGAGCGAGGCGGGTATCGTGACACCCCGCTTTCCATCGATGCATGGCGACCAATTCGACCGGCCGCTAAAAGAGGCCAGCACCCCTGCGGTGGTAGAGACCATACAGCACACTCTTTCCGCCTGGAAAAGTGCAGATGACCCCTGTGAAAGGACGGACGTAGTCGTGGCATTTGTGGCCGGTTCTCATGACGGATTTCTTGCTGCCTGCCGGATAAATGGAGCCACGCGGTTGATTGCATCCGACGGTTTCTCCGTCACTGACGATCCCTGGCTGGTTCGCGACTGTCTTACGATTGCTGCGGGTGATGACATTTCTGGCGTGCGCGACGATCTACTTCCCGCTCTCTCGGATTTGAACGCATATCTGGAGCGACGCACCGCAATGCGCGGCACTGGAGCGGGATCCTATCATCATCGCCCATCTCCGCGGTCCGCGGTTTTGCGTCGCATCGCCCGCATCACGCGCTCGGCTCGCGCTCACGACCGCGCCGCAATCTCTTCCCTCGCGGCGACCGCACGACTCGCCCTCACCGCCAATCTCGGACTCGACGCCGAGCATTATCTCGGTGAGCTCGCGGCAATGACTCTCGGCGATCGTGAATGGCTGCACCGTGTGATCGACTTCGCAACCGCGTCCGGTACGGGCGGTAGTGATAACCTCGGAGGGCGCGACTCGGTCATCGCTGTCATTGTCTTTCGCGACGCTACAGCAATGCGTTGTCGTCGGCAAGGAAACGCTGACGCCTCGCTCATTCATCAGGATTAGGGTTCGCCTCCGGACGGGATGTCCCCGTCCAGTTTCAAAAATGGAGGCAGGATGCGAACGCGAAACACGTACGTAGCTCTTCTTCTCGCAGCCGGGGTGGGCACTGCGCTCACCGTCGTGAGCTGCGCACCGGACTCCACCGCGCCCAGGCGTGCCACCCTGCCTGTGCGGGCGGCAGAAGAGAAAGTGCTCGATGCTCGCGAAAAGGCGGGTTGGATCGCCAAGTACCACAGTGACGGGCTCGCCTACGTTTATGCGCAGCTCGCAAAAACGGACGGCAAGCCTCGCACGCGAGCGGAATCGTGCAGGCTCGCAATCAAAGCGATTGGAGAGTTTCACGGCGCCGCGCGAGGCAGTGCACTGCCCACCGCTCTGCTCGGCCCATCGTTCAACAGCGACGCGTGCCTTGCCGCTTCCGAGGTCGCGCCGCTCAGGAGGAGCGTGTTCGCGGGTCTTCCCGCAACAGCCCGCCAGAACGACCTCTCACCCGCAGCCACCGACTACATCGAACGGATCGGCGCAGTGGCCGACAATTCCACCTCCGATTACGACTTCCTCTCGCAAGTGGACGCAATCGAGGCAGAAGCAATAGCAGTCCTGCCGGCCAGTGAGGCTGAAGCGGTCTCTGCGGTTGCGGCTGTCGCGCGAAGCTCCCTCAGCTATTGGAATGAGAATCTCGAGTCATGGATGACGCTGCCTGGCGCGCTGCCTATGCCATACAGCGTGGGCATAGGCGATGCCTCGGCAGCGAGCGCCTCGGCGGTGAGCGCCTCGGCGGTGAGCGCCTTCGCAGTGAGCGGCTCGACCGGCACAAAATCGTGGTGGACCAATCCGGCCGTAGCCGGCTTCCGGAAGATTCTTTCTGCCGACATACTAAGCGGCGCAAGAACCGCTTATCTGGCATGGGCCGCCGGACCGATTGCGGTGGAAGCCGTCGCCGCAAGCGCTCTGTTTGGATCTGCGACGACGACGATCGCACTGTTACTGTTCTAGCGGCGTTTCACTGCGCTCGACAGATGGCTCGTGCAACAGAAGGGTTTGGCGTTGGGGTTTCTACTGATGATTATCACGGCGTCGGCTCACCTTAACCGAGAATCATATGGCAGCTACCGGCCGGAACGTCTCAGCCGAAATGTTCACGCTCTACAGCGCCGTCGCGGGAATAGCACTGGCTGCACTGCTGGCGCAGACCCGGGTTTTCGCCTTTGCCTCGTTTCAGGTGATGGCGCTCTGCCTGCTTGCCGCCGACGTCTGTTTGTACGTGCTGATGAAGGCTGGAATTATCAGAACACCGGGCAGCCGAAGAGAGTAGGTAGACGAGGGGCGCGGCACAGCCGCGCCCCTCGTCACTCCCGACTCATGGCGCAATCAGGGGGCTACTGTCCCCTGCGTCCCGATTTCGCGGATGTGGATTGAGGCTTGATCACTACTTCGCGCGGCCCTGTTTCGTGAATCGCATGTTTTTTCGGCGCCTCCGTTGCCGGCGGAGCATTACGCTTCCCTGAGAAATCGGGTATCGAGCGTGGGCCTTTCTTTTTCATCGCACCTCCAGCTTGTCCGAGTGGTTCAGAGCGGATGTTACAGCGATTGCGTCCCCGTTGCATCGGGCGGGATTTGAATCCGGGTTTGTCCAGTTCCCCGCCCTCCTTCGCCAATAACTCCATATCGCAACGAAACCTGTTCCGTAAGCAAGGAAAGCCGGCACGAACAGCGCAAACGTCAGCGGCCACGGCGGCCGGATCCCGGGCGATAGAACCAGCAGCGTGAGAACCCCAAAGACGGCGCCACGCATCAGAACGCCCGCCCTTGGCAACAGCCACCGCTCGGTGAGAACGAACAACATCGCCGCGAACACCCCAGCGACGCTTCCGGCGAATCCGACGTTCACGGTGCCGCCTAACGTCCAGACATTGGGTCGTTCCGTGAGCTGAGCAAAGCCGAACATTGCGAGGCGGCCGCCCAGACCAAGAGTGAAAAAGCCGGTGATCGCTCCGATTGTAACAGCGGCCAGGACACGCCTGCGCCTGATCGCACCGGAGCTCATTCAGCTGTCTCGCAAACTACCTTTGGCCATCGACTGAACGCCCTCGACCAGGCGCTCCACTTCCTCTCTAGTCGTATAGATCGAGCATCCTGCGCGCACAAGTCCGGTTTCCGCGAGCCCAAGGCGCTCGACTACAGTCAGTGCGTAGAAGTCCCCATGCGAGACAAACACGCCCTGCCTCGATAGCTGGCTCGCGACTCTGCGCGAGCTCACACCGGCAACGGTAAACGCGACAGTCGGTGTTCGCGCAACACCTGGCCTGGGACCATAAACTGTCACACCGCTGATTGCGGAAAGGCCGTCCCAGAGAGCCTTGCCCAGCGCGCTTCCGCGAGCATGAAGCCCGGCGAAAGTCGCGTCGAGACGCGCCCGCCTCGTCGCTCCGGACGAGAGCGATGCGAGAAAATCCACCGCCGCCGCCGCACCTACTATGCCTTCATGATTGAGCGTCCCCGTTTCCGCCTTGTCGGGCGCATTGTGATGCGCCGGCCTCAGCTTGGGAAACGAGATGCGTTCGAGGAGATCGAGCTTTCCAAACACTATCCCGACGTGCGGACCATAGAACTTGTACGCCGAGCATGCGAGGAAGTCGCAGTCGAGATGTGCGACGTCGGGGAGGACGTGGGGAGCGTAATGAACGGCATCCACGAACACGAGTGCTCCTATGCGGTGCGCCATCTCAGCTGCCCTTTTCACGTCCGTCACTGTTCCGAGCGCGTTTGACGCTGCGCCCACCGCGACCAGCTTCGTGTTGCTGCTGAGCAGACTTTCGTAGTGCTCCCAGTCCAGCTGCCCTGTCTCGGGGACGAGTCTCGCAACCTTGACCTCGAGATTCAGGTCGCGCGCGAGCTCGCGCCATGGGTCGGAGTTCGCATGATGATCGAGCTCGGTAACGACAATCTCATCACCCGGAGAAAAATTCCGCCCGATCGCGCGCGAGAAGTGCAACGTGAGGGTCGTCATATTCGCGCCGAAAGCGATCTCACGCGGGGAGGCATTCAGAAAATCGGCGAACGCCTCGCGCGCAGAAGCGAGCGCCGCGTCGGTTTCAGCGCTCGTCGGATATGACCATTCCGTATTCGCATTGTGATGGTAGAGGTAATCGACCATCGCGTCCGCAACCGCTCGGGGCACCTGCGTCCCGCCCGGTCCATCGAAATAGGCGACCGGGTGCTCATTGTGATGCCTTTCGAGAGCC
>DATAIM010000159.1:0-3162 GCA_036262655.1 Gemmatimonadaceae bacterium
AAGGGTAAAGCAGGCGAAGACCTCGTGGAGAAACAGAACGCGGAGGTCGGAATGATGCCTGTGGTTGCGGAGGAAGCGGCAGCCTATGGCTATGAAGCGGAGAACCGGCATTTTGTTCGCGCCTTCCTTCGTGGCGAGACACCGCGACTTACGTTCGACGACGGCGTCGAGGTCATGCAGATACTCATGACTGCCTACATGAGCGCCGAGAAAGGCCGGACGCTCGACTTTCCGCCTCGTGGACTCGATGCATTTTCGCCGGCGGTTGCGCGAGGCAAATGGAACCCGCGGAAGGGATGACACCCGGGGTGCTCACTAAATGAAGAAATCCGCCGCCACCGTCATCATCGGTGGCGGAGTTATCGGCGCCAGCATCGCGTATCACCTTGCGATGCTCGGAATGCGGGACATCGTGATCGTCGACAGCGGAATCGCGCCCGGAACGGGCAGCACAGGAAAGGCTACCGGTGGATTTCGCGCGCAGTTCACGACGGCGATCAACATCCGGTTGTCCTTACTGGCCCGGGAGAAGCTTCTCCGATTCGCCGATGAGACAGGAGTCGATCCCGGTTATTCCCAGGTCGGATATCTATGGCTGGCGGCCACAGAGCCACAGCTGGCGGCCCTCGCAACCGCGCGCAAGATCCAGCAGTCGGAAGGACTTCACGAAACGAGGGATGTCGCCCCTGACGAGATTCACGCGTTGAATCCCGCGATCTCTATCGAGGGTATCGTGGGTGCGGCGTTCTGCCACTCCGATGGTTACATCCGTCCACTCGAGATTCTGCGTGGCTACCTCGCGGCCGCGGAGCGACTCGGCGTCAATGTCATGTGGAGCACCGGGTGCCGGGAGCTGCGGAGCGACTCGAATGGGCGAATTGCGACTGTGGAAACGAGCGGGGGCCCTATCGCGGCAGACACTGTCGTCAACGCGGCTGGACCCTGGGCCCGGAGTATTGCCGCAATGGCCGGAGTCTCGCTGCCAGTGGTGCCGCTGAAGCGTCAGGCGGCATTCACCGAGCGCTGCACGGCGATTTCGCCAAGAATGCCGATGACGATCTTTCTCGACAGCGGATTCCACATTCGTGCACGGGATGGGAGGGCCCTACTCTGCTGGCCCGACCCGGTGGAGCCCGGGGAGCCTGCGGATCTCCTGACTGACGAAGCGTGGATCAGGCGAGTCGAGAGGATGGCGAGACAGCTGGTTCCCGCTCTCCGCGATGTGGCGATCGACAGGCCTGCCTGCTATGCGGGGCTGTACGAGATGTCGCCCGATCAGCACGCGATCGTGGGCCGGTCTCCGGAGTGCGCGAATATGTATTTCGCGAATGGATCCTCGGGACACGGTGTGATGCACGCGCCGGCACTGGGGGAGATCGTTGCAGATCTCATCACCGGCGGCAAACCCGCGATCGACGTCTCGATCCTTCGTCCGTCAAGATTCGAGGAGGGTGCGGTGATCAAATCCGTGGAGCTGATCTAACGCGCACTATCGACCTCGAATTCAATGAGAAGCTGACCACAGATGGCCACAGATGGCCACAGATGGCCACAGAAAAAACACGAGGCCACAATACAGCGGTTTTTTGTTAAACCACTATGTGCACTATTCCGTGGCCTCCGTTGTTCTCTGTGGCCACCCGTGGTTCGCTTTTGCTCTGTGACCCTAGGTTGGCAGCGGACCGGTATCCCCAGTGAGGTCGGCCCGCGATGATGGCACTGGCCTGAAAAGCAGCGCGAAGATCACGAGAATTACTGCCGCTCCAATCGCCGGTACCTTCCAGATCGCGGGCCAGTCGTGCGCGCCCCCACCGGTTGACCCGGCAATTGTGTAACGGTCGACGATCCGGCCGGACAGCCACGACCCGATGAAAAGCCCTACACCCAGCGTAACGAATGCTATGAGTCCCTGTGCCGCGGCCCGGATTTTCTGGCCCGCTTGCTGATCCACGTAGATCTGCCCGGTTACGAAGAAGAAGTCGTAGCACACTCCGTGGAGCAGAATTCCCAGATAGAGCATCCACACCAGCGGCCCGGTGTTCCCCATCGCGAACATCACGTAGCGAAGTGACCATGCAGCCATGCCGATGAGCATGATCCACTTCACGCCGAGTCGCGAGAGCGCGAGCGGCAGGATGAGCATGAATCCGATCTCCGAAAATTGACCGAGCGTCATCTTTGTTGCCGCAGCCGGCAGTCCCACCTCGTTGAGAAAGAGATTCGTGAAGGCGTAGTAGAACTGGAGCGGGATACACAGCACGAACGACCCCACTACGAAGGTCGCGAACGATCTGTCCTTGAGAAGCGCGAGAGCGTCGAGGCCGAGAACGTCGCGGATGCTGAATGGCTTTCCGGCGGCGTGCGGCGGCGTGTGGGGAAGCATCAGTGAAAAGACACCCAGAAGCACGGACGCAGCGGCGGCGAGCTTCATTGGCGTAGAGGTGGCCTCGAGGCCAAGCTGCCCGACGATGACTCCGGCAACGATCCACCCGATGGTCCCGAGCACGCGGACCTTCGGAAAATCCTTGGCCGAGTCGCGCATGTTGTCGAAGGAGATCGAGTTCGTGAGCGCGAGCGTCGGCATATACACGAGCGCGTAGAGAATGAGCAGCGGGTAGAACGTACCAAAGCTCTGCGCCGTCGAGACTATGTAGAGCAGAACGGCTCCGAGGATGTGAAGGAGCGCGATGATGCGCTGCGTCGGGAAAAACCGGTCGGCGATCATGCCGACGAAGAACGGGGAGACCATCGCTGCGATGGCCGTCGTACCGTAGGCGAGTCCAACCTGCGTCCCATCGAATTTGAGAGTCGTTCCGAGGTACGTTCCCATCGTCACGTACCACGCCCCCCAGACGAAATACTGGAGGAACATCATTATCGAGAGACGCAGGCGGGTGCTCACGGCAGCACCTTGATGCGGATATTCCTGAACTCGACCTTGTCGCCGTGGTCCTGCAGCCCGATATAGCCCTCGGGTGCTTTTCCGTAATTCGGCATCGTGTTGAACTTGCTGGCCGCACGCCTCGCGTTCCAGTCCTCGCTTCCAAGCTCGTACTCGAGGAGCTTTGTCCCGTTGAGCCAGTGCTCGACGTGATTACCGTTCACTACGATGCGGGCCTTGTTCCAGTAGCCGGCCGCCTTCACTACTCCACGCGTGGCAGG
>DATAIM010000160.1:0-6172 GCA_036262655.1 Gemmatimonadaceae bacterium
TCTGCCACGCATGCTTTTCGGGCGACTATCCCACTCCCCCACCCGCTGATCCCGAGAAGCTTCGGTTCGGCTGCGGCTGCTGATCCGGATGCCCCAGTCAGTCTACTTCTTCGGCAATGGTAAAGCCGAAGGCACGCGAGAGATGAAGAGCGTGCTCGGTGGCAAGGGAGCGAATCTCGCCGAGATGACGAACCTGGGCGTGCCGGTGCCGCAGGGTTTTACGATCGCGTGCAGCGAATGCATCGCGTATTTGCGGGATGGCAAATACAGCGATCGCCTGCGCGCGGAGGTCGAGGGAAACGTCGCGAGGCTCGAAGAGGCGACTGGGAAAAAGTTCGGAGATGCCAGAAATCCGCTTCTCGTTTCAGTCCGTTCCGGTGCGCCCGTATCCATGCCCGGAATGATGGAGACCATCCTGAATCTCGGGTTGAACGACAAAACCGCCGCCGGGCTCGCGAAGCAGAGCAACAATGCACGATTCGCCTACGATTCGTACCGGCGGTTCATCCAGATGTACTCGGACGTTGTCCTCGGCGTCTCCATCTCGGATTTCGAGCATCTGCTCAAAGCGCGCCGGCTCACCACAGGCGCCAAAAGCGATTCCGACCTGAGTGAAGAGGTGCTCCGAAACCTCGTCGAGGAATACAAGGCCCTCGTTCGCAATTCGACCACTGCAGAGTTTCCCACGAATCCTGTTGCGCAGCTCTGGGGTGCAATTGAAGCTGTATGGAAGTCGTGGACGCTGAAGAAGGCGCGAGATTACCGGAAGGTGAACGGAATCCCGGAAGACCTCGGAACCGCCGTCAACGTTGTCGCCATGGTATTCGGCAACCTTGGGGACGATTCCGGAACCGGGGTGGCGTTCACTCGAGATCCTTCCACCGGCGAGAAGAAGTTCTACGGTGAGTTCCTCGTGAATGCTCAGGGGGAAGACGTCGTCGCCGGGATCCGCACACCGCTGCACATCGATGAGATGGCCGGCCTTCTGCCAGGCGCATATACCGAGCTTCGGGAGACGCAGGACCGCCTCGAGAGACACTACGCGGACATGCAGGACCTGGAGTTCACGGTTGAGCGCGGGAAACTCTTTCTCCTTCAGACGCGTAATGGGAAGCGCACAGCTGCTGCCGCTGTACGAATTGCGCGTGACATGGTAAAGGAGGGTTTGATCGATCGAACGGAAGCCGTCAGGCGCGTTCCCGCTCCGCAGCTGGATCAGCTTCTGCACCCGATCATCGATCCTTCGGTCCGGGCCGACCCGATTTGCACCGGACTCCCGGCAAGTCCCGGGGCTGCGAGTGGGGTTGCCGTTTTCGACCCCGACAGCGCCGAAGCGCGCCACGCCACTGGCGACGCGGTCATTCTCGTTCGCGACGAGACAACGCCCGAGGATTTTCACGGGATCGTCGCGGCGCGGGCCGTGCTCACGGCGCGCGGCGGCATGACGAGCCATGCTGCTGTAGTAGCTCGCGGCATGGGCAAGTGCGCGATTGTCGGTTGCAAGGAGATCGAGGTCGACATCGAGCACCGCAGGTTTGCGGTGAATGGAACTGTAGTGTCGGAGGGAGACTGGCTGACTCTCGACGGCGCTACGGGCCGCGTCTTCATGGGAAACCTGGCCACCATTCCGAGCGAAGTAGTTCGAGTGATCAATGGAACGATCCAGCCCTCCGGGGCTCCCGTGTACCAGTCTTACTCCGAGCTGCTCGGCTGGGCCGACGATGTGCGCCGCCTTCGGGTCCGCGCAAACGCGGACACCCCTCGCGACGCTCGCATAGCGCGGAACTTTGGAGCTGAAGGCATCGGCCTGTGCCGTACGGAGCACATGTTCTTCGAAGGCGATCGCATCACGGCGATGCGCGAGATGATCGTCGCTCGTGACGAATCGGGCCGGCGGCGCGCACTTGCGAAGCTGCTTCCGATGCAGCGAGCAGACTTCGAGGGCATCTTCGAGGCGATGAACGGACTGCCGGTCACGATCCGGCTGCTCGACCCGCCGCTCCACGAGTTTCTTCCGCATGGCGGCGAAGAGTCGAAGCTCCTGGCCCGAACACTCGGCCTTCCGCGGCCCGAGCTCGCACGCATTGTAGAATCATTGCGCGAGAGCAATCCGATGCTCGGTCATCGCGGCTGCCGCCTTGGCATCACTTTCCCGGAGATCACCGAGATGCAGGGCCGTGCGATCTTCGAAGCGGCCGTGAGGGCGATGCGCCGCGGCATCGACGTTCGGCCCGAGATCATGGTTCCCCTGGTTTCAACGCTTGCCGAATTCGAGCACCAGCGTGCCATTCTGGAGACCGCCGCACAACAAGTCCTCGGCGTAATGGGCGAGCACGTGAGCTATCTGATCGGAACGATGATCGAGCTTCCACGTGCAGCTTTGACGGCCGATGAGATTGCGACGAGCGCTGAATTCTTCTCGTTCGGAACCAACGACCTGACGCAGACTACGTTCGGGCTGAGCCGCGACGATGCGGGCCGCTTCCTTCCAGCGTATGTCGAGCGCGGTATTTTTGCGGAGGATCCGTTTCAGGTACTCGACTCTCGCGGCGTCGGGCGCCTGATTCGTATCGCTGTCGATGACGGACGACGGGCGCGTCCCGCTCTCAAGATCGGAATCTGCGGCGAGCATGGCGGGGAGGCGAAGTCCGTCGCGCTGTGTCACGACATGGGACTCGATTATGTATCCTGTTCACCATTCCGCGTACCAATAGCCAGACTCGCCGCTGCTCATGCCGCCCTCAACGCGTCGTAACAACCTCGCACGCGTAATAGACCTTACTCCGGCAGCGCCGCTGCCCGGAGTGGCGGTTGGCTTTGCGCGTCCGCTGCGCATTGCCCTTGTGACGGAATACTATTATCCGCACCTCGGCGGTATCTGCGAGCACGTCCACTTTTTTGCGCGCGAGGCGCGGCGGCTTGGCCACCATGTCGACATCGTCACGTCGAACATCGACGGCGCAGTTCCCGAGCCCCACGTCATCCGCCTTGGAAGAAGCCAGCCGATCTACTCCAACGGGTCACAGGCACGCCTGACCCTCGGAATTGGACTGGCCCGGCAGCTTCGCAAGGTTTTCGCTCGCGGCCGGTACGATATAGTTCACGTCCATTCCCCTCTCAGCCCTTCCCTGCCGGTTCTCGCGATCGACGCCGCGGATTGCCCGGTTGTTGGAACGTTTCACACTTACTTTGACCGATCGTATCTCTACGGCTTGAGTAAGAAGTGGCTTCAGGGAAAACTCGATCGGCTGGCCGCCGCCGTGGCTGTTTCCCATTCGGCGACGATCGCGCTCAACAGATACTTCGAGGCCAATTGGACAATCGTTCCGAACGGGATCGACCTGGACTTGTTCAATCCTCACGTTCCCCCGCCCTCAGGGGTCAGGAAAGACGTTCCCGTGATTTTGTTTCTCGGACGGTTCGATCCGCGAAATGGACTGACAACGCTTTTCGAGGCGTTCAAGAAAGTAAAGGGAAAGAGCCGCGAAGCGCAGCTCGTTGTCGTCGGCGATGGACCATTGCGATCGCATTACTACAAAGCCGCGGGCGCAGATCCCGATATCACGTTCGTCGGCGCAGTGCTCGGCTCCCGCCCAAGCTATTACGCGCATAGCTCCATGTACGCGTGCCCCACAACGAAAGCGTCCTTCGGAATCACGCTGCTCGAGTCGATGGCATGCGAAACGCCAATCGTATGCTCGGACATTCTCGGATTTCGGGATGTCGTGAAGCATGAGCGCGAGGCGCTGATGTTTCCATGCGGCGACGTGGGGGCGCTCGCGGATGACCTTGTAAGGCTTCTCGACGACGAAACCTTGCGCGCGCGCCTTGGAAAGAACGGCAGGCAGAATGCCGAGGCTTACGGGTGGCCGAGCGTCACCAGTGCGATACTGGACGTCTACACGGCAGCACTCGCGAACAGCGGGGTGACGGTGTGATATACCCTGCTGCAGCCGTCGGAGTTTCGCTCCTTGGTGGGATGGCACACGGAGCGTTTCACCGCAACAGCTTTTTTTTCGGACCCGTGCTGGGGCATCTCCCGACCAAGCGGCGGGAAGTCGCGCTTACCTTCGACGATGGCCCCAACCCGGACGCGACGCCACGCATTCTCGATGCGTTGGCCGAGCACGGCGTGAGAGCGACCTTCTTCGTACTGGGTGCCCACGCCGAACGCTGGCCCGATCTGGTGCATCGTGTCGTCGCCGAGGGTCATCAGCTTGGCAATCACGGTTATTTTCATCGCAAGCTGCATCTGAAGTCGCCCTTTTATGTGAAGCGAGACATCACGCTTGGAAAGCGCGCGATCGAACGGGCTGGGTCAAGCGCGCCGCGATTCTTTCGCGCTCCCCACGGATTTCGAAGCCCCTGGGTATCTGCGATTGCGCGTTCCGTTGGTGAACGGACAATCGGATGGTCGCTTGGAGTGTGGGACAGCGATCGGCCCGGTATAGACGCGATCGTCAGCCGGACTCTCGAGGGCGCCAGGCCGGGGTCGATCATCCTGCTTCACGATGGGGATGGCTACAACGCGAACGGCGACCGGATGCAGACCGCGGCAGCTCTGCCGCGTATCATCGGCGGGCTCCGCGAGCGCGGGTTCGAGTTTGTCACTTTGCCGGTGCTGTGAGCCCCGCGGTCTCCCGCGCGCTCAGGTGGACACTTACGGCGGCAATAGTCGCCTTTCTCATACTATTTGCCCGGACCATCGACTGGGCAGCTGCGTGGCAGTCGATCCGCAGCGCATCCCTTCCTCTCCTGCTTGCGGCGCTCGCGGTCAATTTTTCCACAGTTGTGATCAAGGGGGTCAGATGGTGGCTGTTCCTCAAGCCGGCTGGAGCGCCCTCGCTGCCACTTGCCGTTAGAGCGACGATCGCCGGGGCTGGGCTCAACAATGTTCTCGTAGCGAACGGCGGTGATGCGGCGAGAGTGGTTTTCGTGTCGCAATCGACTGCATTGCCGAGCTCCACTGTGCTTGCGACACTCGCGCTCGAGCGGCTCTTCGATCCGGTCGGGTTCGTCGTGCTGCTTGTCTACGGTGTCGTTGCGTTCTCGCTCCCGCCAGCCCTGGAGCGGTGGCGGCTTCCAGCGGAGCTAGCGCTCGTGGTCATTGCCGGCCTCCTTGTGTGGTTCGTCTTCGCTTCCCGCAAAGCAAAGCCGGATAGCGTGATCACTGAAACGCCCCCCGCGAGCGGCATCTGGGGACGACTGCGGAGGTTCTTGTCCGGATTTGCCTCGAGTGCGCGGTTACTGGCGAGTGGTCCGCGTTTCCTTGGTGCACTCGGTGTCTCGATGTTGGCGTGGGTCGGGCAGATCTACACATTCCAGCTGGCCGCCGCCGCCGCTCACGTTTCGATTCCTGCCGCGGGAAGCCTCGCCGCATTACTCGCGATAAATCTTGGATTGCTGATCCGCGCGACGCCTGGCAACGTCGGATTTTTTCAGTTCGTTTTTGCGCTTGCCACGGAGCCGTTCGGCGTCGCGAGAAACGACGCGATCGCAGTGTCACTGCTTATTCAGACTCTTCAGATCATTCCGGTGACTCTGATCGGCGTCGCGCTGGCGCCCGAATTCATCTTCAAGCGTCGCGGAGGAAAGCGAGAAATTCCGCAGGGCTCCTCGTAAGTCCCGAGAAAGTTCGGACGGTGCGGCCATGGGCATCGACGATGGCGTACAACGGCAAGGCTATTGTGCCGAACTGATCTTCCTGGAATTTCTGCTGGCGTTCGTAGATGTCGCCGGCGCCGTCGGTGTAGAGCCGGCTCAGAACATATCGTGACATCGACTCCGCGATCTGTGCGCGCGAGAACATGTTGGCTTCCATCCACCGGCAGTTTGTGCACGTGTAACCCGTGAAATCGATCAGAACGAGCTTGCCGGAGCGCGCTGCAAGCTCGAGAGCTTTCGGATGATCGTTCACGATCCACGTTACCTCAAGCGCTCCGCTGCCCGGGACCACATCAATGTCCGACGGCGGGAGGAATGCCTCGACCTCACCGAGGGGAACCCCGCGAGCACCATTGCCGAGCCATAACGCGACGCCCACCGCTGCGACGGCCGGTAACCACCGCGCTGGACGACGTCCGATCAGCGCGTTACGGACGAGGTAAACCACGGCAGCGAGCGCTATGACCATCCACGCGATCAGAGTCGTTTCTCTTGTGATGAGAGTCGA
>DATAIM010000161.1:0-17799 GCA_036262655.1 Gemmatimonadaceae bacterium
TTGAGCACCGTCTGGAGAAAGAACAGCGCGTAGAAATGCGAGGTGTAATACGTCACTGCCTGGCCGGCGGTCACACCGAAGAGAATTTTCAGCACGACCTTCCACTTGGGCCACGTGTCGAAGCTCTCCCTGATCGGCGCGACCGATGACCCGCCTTCGGCCTTGAGCCTCGCGAACAGCGGTGACTCGCCGAGCTGCATCCTGATATAAAAAGACACCGCAACCAGGAACACAGACAGCACGAACGGTATCCGCCAGCCCCAACGCGCGAAGCTGGCGTCGCCGAGAGCGTTCGATGTGACGAGAATCACGATCAGCGAGATGAACAGACCGAGACTGGCCGTCGTCTGGATAAAGCTCGTGTAGAAGCCGCGGCTCGAGTCCGGCACATGCTCCGCGACGTATACGGCGGCGCCGCCGTACTCGCCGCCGAGGGCGAGCCCCTGGAGCATTCTCAGGAAGACCAGGATGATCGGAGCGGCGAGACCGATTGTCCTGTATCCAGGCAGAAAGCCAATTGCCGCTGTCGATCCTCCCATCAGGAGCAGCGTCGTCAGGAACGCGAACTTCCTGCCGACGAGGTCTCCGAGCCTGCCGAAGAAGAGAGCGCCAAACGGTCGCACTGCAAAGCCGACTGCGAATGTTGCGAGCGTCTTCAGGAAGCTGGCTGTAGCGTTTCCCGCCGGATAGAACTGCGTCGACAGAATCGTTGCCAGACTGCCGAAGATGAAGAAGTCGTACCACTCGATCATCGTACCGGCGGTGGAAGCGGCGATCACCCGCCATACTCCTGGCGCCGCCTTTTCGAGTTTCGCGTTGTTCGTCATGGGCCTTATCTTGGGGACGCTTACGACCCGGGACAACTATTGAACCTGCAGCGCACCATCGATCTCAACGCGGACCTCGGCGAACACGACGGTGAAAGGTTTGCGCATGATGAGGGCATCCTCGATGTGGTGTCATCGGCGAGCGTAGCGTGCGGAGCTCACGCGGGATCGATGGCGGTGATGCGGCGCACCGTCGCGGCCGCCAGGGAGCGGATGGTGAGCATTGGCGCGCATCCCGGTTACCCGGACCGTGAAGGATTTGGACGGCGCGACTCCGCTCTTCCGTTGCAGGACATCGCGCAGTCGTTGCGGCAGCAGATTGAGGCGCTTGCGGCAGTTTGCCTCCAAGGAGGTGTGCATCTCGCCTACGTCAAGCCGCACGGAGCGATGTACAACCGGGCGGTCTCCGATTGCGAGCTGGCAGAAACGATCGCGGATTGCGTTGCGGGGATCGACAAGTCCCTGGTGATCCTGACGCTTCCTCGAAGCGCGCTCGGCGACGCTGCCGAGCGGTGCGGGTTGCGCGTTGCGCGCGAGGCATTCATCGATCGCGCGTATATGAGTGACGGCACTCTCGTGCCGCGCACTCATCAGGGAGCGGTGATCGACGACATCAATGTCGCAGCGGCACGCGCGGTCGAGATGGCGCAGGAATCTCGCGTGCAATCAATGGACGGATCGTTCATCCCCGTCGATGCTCAATCGTTCTGCGTGCATGGCGACAGCACGAACGCACTCGCGATGGTGAGCGAGGCACGGCGCCAGCTGGAGATCGCCGGGTTCACGATCGCGCCGTTCGCTCCTTGACCGACCCAGTCATCGCGCCGCTTGGCGATGCCGCACTCACCGTGAGCCTGGGTGACGGCATCGACGAAGCGCTCAGCCGGAGCGTCGTCATGAATGCACAGGCAATCTCCGGCGCCGCGATCATGGGTGTCACTGATGTCGTTCCCGCGTATGCATCGCTCGCGGTGTTCTACGATCCGGTGATCATCGGTTATGACGACGTCCGCCAGCGCGTGCTGGCCGCGCTTGCAGCCCCCGACGCGGGCCCGTTATCCGGCGGTGAAGGCTCAGTGATCCATCGCATTCCGGTTGTGTACGACGGCGAGGATCTCGATGACGTTGCTCGACGAACAGGTTTCTCGCGCAACGAAGTAATAGCGATGCATAGCGCGATCGAGTATCGCGTCTTCGTCACCGGGTTCATTCCCGGCTTTGCATACCTTGGAATACTCGATGAACGACTATCGGTGCCGCGCCGCGAAGTGCCACGCAGAAGGGTTCCTCCGGGCTCGGTAGCGATAGCCGAGCGCCAGACGGGCGTGTACCCCGCGGCGTCACCGGGAGGGTGGCATCTCATAGGAACGACGAGCGTCACGATGTTCGACCCAATGCGCGACAGGCCGGCGCTTCTCAGCGTCGGAGATCGTGTACGATTCGAGCCGCTCGAATGAGTGGCGTTTTCACATTCCGGGGCGTGTGCCGGTAATGATTCGAGTCGCCAAGGCTCCCGCTTATGCAACGATACAGGATGGCGGACGGCGTGGGTTTCTCGCGAACGGGGTACCACGCGCGGGGGCGATGGATCAGGCCGCACTCCTGAGTCTGAACGCAATGCTTGGGAACGATCCGCGCGCTGCCGCAATCGAGTGGGCATTGACCGGCGGGCAGCTTGAACTTGCAGGCAGCGTAGTGTTCGCGATCGGCGGCGCTGATGCGGACGTCACGCTGCGAGACCATCCGGTCGAGCCGTACCGGGCATATCGCGCGTCTGCGGGTGATGTGCTTTCGGTGAAGGCAATCACTCGCGGGAGATTTCTCTATGTCGCGTTCAGTGGCGGCGTAGACTCCGACCTCGTCATGAACAGCAGAAGTACTTATCTCCCCGCCGGTTTTGGTGGAGTCGATGGCCGCCGGTTGAAAACGGGAGACACGCTGAGCTCTGGAAAACCAAAAGCCCGCCACCTTCCGCAGGTGAGCGATTCACTTCCGTCTGAAATGCGGCCGCCGCTCGATAGCGACGTGATCCACTATGTGCCACGCGATTCAGCTGGCACACATCAATTGTCGGGTCAGTTCTCTATCTCGCCCGCATCGGATAGAACAGGATTCCGCCTCGTCGGATCAGTCGGGACGGAAGGTGGCTCGATCACTTCCGAGCCGGTGTGTCCAGGAACGATTCAGCTCCCACCTGGTGGTGAGCCGATCGTACTCATGGCAGACGCGCCGACTATCGGCGGTTATCGAATACTTGGCGCAGTGACAACGGCGGATCTCGGTGTACTCGCTCAACGAATGCCGGGCGAAGTCATCAGGCTCGAGCCGGTAAGCGTGAAGTCCGCGCAGTCGCAGGCGGTAGAGCGTGCCGAGGTAATCGAGCGAATTCGCGAGTGGGCACTGGGGTAACAGACCTGGAGACGTGGTGTGGCTCAAGACGCGAACGCCACTGACGATTTACCGCCGACGCCGCGGAGACCGGCGAGTAACACACGTCGTGGATCACGCGCTCTGCGCAGCCGTCTGTGAGCAGAGTGTCGCCTGGATTCTTTTACAAAAGCCCTGGCAGTTCCCGGCGGCCCGGCTATCTCGGCGGTAAAACATTCTCAGCGCGGAATCGGCGGCAAAAACGCCGCGTAAAGCCCTTTCGGTGATACGTCCGGGCGCCGCAGCAGCTTACCCGATTAGTCCAGGGGGGCGGCGTCTATGGATTCAGCTGGAACATGATCGACACCACTTGATCCGCGATCCAGTCTCTTACTGCCTCGGAGTAGTGAATGAAGTCGCCGACATGCAGCGACGGATTGGCCCACGTCACACCGTTGCTCGATGTGAACGAGGCGATGTCCACCAGTCTCACGCCTTTTTGCTGTGCAAGCGTACGGATCAGGCCGTTGAGCGTCGTAATGCTCGAGTTGCCAGCCGAGCCAAGGGGCGGCAGTGTCGTGACGATGAAACGGTTTGCCGGAAGCCCCTGACCAGTCCACTGGTCGATCATTATCTCGAGGTTGTTTCGGACAGCTGTAGGACTTCCGCCGAGGAGAATGTCATTCGTCCCCATGGAGACATACGCGAAGTCTGACGTGCGCGGCTTGAATGCGTTGACCCTTTGAATCGCGCCGTTGGGATAGAACTCATTGACGGGCTCACCGCCGCTCCAGGGATAGCCCATCCCGAGAACCTCGCCCTGGTACCGGGTGAAGCCACCTACTACCTCGAGTGCGTTGGGAGCAAAGACTATCGTGCGCCCGGCGCCTGAGGTAGTTCCCGAGATGCCGTGATTAACGATCGTGAACGTCTGGGAACGATTCGCGCGCCAGCGTGCTTCGATCTTCCCCGCGAGCTGGAGCGTGCTGTGCGGAGCGTTCGGAGCCAGCCGGATATTCGGGTCGGCACTGGATACGTACGATGCCACGCGCTTGATGGGACTGGTGCCCTGAAAGCCGATATCAGTGTTCGAATCTCCAAACGTTACAACTTGTACCTGCGCCTGTCCGAGCGCGACGAAAATCAGCGGGTCCCCGCTGAGCCCCGGCACAGATGCATAGAGCGAGTTCCCGCCGATACCGAGAACCCAGCTTTGGAGCGTCGCAATACCTGCGGTGTTCGTGACTGCATTCGCTCCGGTCAGCGATCCGCCACCACTGCGGATGCTGAAAGTCACTGTCACGCCCGCTACGCCAAGGCCTTCCGCGTCCGTGATTTTAACTGATGGCGCGATGGGTACAGGCTGACCGGCGAGCGCCGTCTGATTGTCACCTGCAACGATTGCCATCGCTGTCGGAGGCAACGCTGCGGCGGTTGCGCTGAACACAACCGGGCTTCCGCTCAACGATCCGGCTGTTGCAGTCAGCGTATTTGTCCCTGTCGTCGGACCGAGTACCCAGCTTGCCACAGCAGCAATTCCGTCGGCGTTCGTCGTCGCTGTTCCACCACTGACAGTGCCGCCACCGCCCGTGACCTCGAAAGTGACAGCGACTCCGGGCACCGGGATCCCGGCTGGATCAGTAATCCTCACTGATGGTGGTGTGGCGACTGGTGATCCCGGGCGCGCCGTCTGGTTGTTGCCGGCAAATCCGGCAATTGTGCTCGGAACCGGCGCAACGGCGATCGCGTTGAACGTCACCGGGCTTCCGCTCAAGCCATTTCCGATTGCAAGTAGAGATTGCGGCCCAGGCGTCGGGCCAAGTCTCCAGCCGCCGACAGTCGCGATACCGGATGGATCTGTCACTACGGAGGCACTGGTGACTGACCCGCTGCCGCTCGCAGGAGTAAAGGTGACAGTGTACCCGGAGACGAAGTTGCCGTTCGCATCCGTCACTTTCACCGAAGGCGGCGTACCGACGAGTCCACCGGCTGTTGCTGTCTGATTATTCCCTCCGACCGCGACGATGACTGCCGCGGGGCCGGCGCCACCCGCTGCCTGGAAGGTAAAAGTCGCACCCGCGATCGCAGGTGTTGTCGCGGTGAGTGAATTCGGTCCGGCAGCCGTTCCGAGTGTCCAGCTGCCGACAGCTGCGATTCCGGCGGCGTTCGTCGTCGCGGCCGCGCCGGTTACTGTCCCACCGCCGCTGGCTACCGCGAAGTTCACGGTCACTCCGGCGATCGGGTTATCAGCAGCGTCGGTGATGAGAACCGAGGGAGGAACGGGAACCTGTGCCCCAGCGGCGACCGACTGATTGTTCCCGGCGAACGGGATGAACCTGGCGGGCGGGCCCGGCACAACAGTGATAGTTGCCGTCGCCGACTTGCCTTCGGACGCCGCAGTAATCGTCACGGTGCCGACGCGTTTAGACGTCGCGAGGCCGCCGCCATCGATCGCGAGAATCGCTGGATCGGAGCTGGTCCACGTAACTGGACGTGTCAGCGTCGTGCCCTCGTTGTCTTTCAGTGTCGTGCTGAGCTGACGGGTCGTCACAACCGGCATCGCGCTGAGATCGCCGCCAATGGTCACGGTCTCGACCTTCGGCAATCCCATCACAGCGAACGTCCCGAGGCGGGTGACGTTCCCGGTGACCGTTTTGGTGCTGGTGTTAACGGTGCTACCTGCGATCACGCGCCACGCGGTCCCGACCGCCTCGTAGAGCTGGAGGCCGCTCTCTGCGTACCCGGAGGGGATGCTCGCCGGATTGTACTTGATCGTGATGGTGACTGGCTGGCCGAGGGTCGAAGCGGACGGACCGAAGTCGAATGAAGTTCCGGTTACAAGGCGAGTGCTGGCCGGCGCACTCGTGGACGCGTCGACGGTAAAGTTGGTCGTCTGAGCCACGGCGCTTGGTGGCACAACGACATTCACGTTTCCATTTTGCGCGGAGAACGATGTACCGGAGGAGCTGACTACGGCACCGTCCTTTACGCGGACCTCGACGCTGGCGGTACGTCCTTCGACGGACGCGGTAACCGTGGCCGAGCCAACGGCAACACCGGTTACGAGCCCTGCGGCAACAGTGACTTTCGTTTCATCAGAGCTTGTCCAGGTTGTCTGACGATCGGGGAGGCTGTTCCCTTTCGCATCCTTCGCCAGGGCGGACAGGAGTTGCGTACCGCCGGGTACGAGATTTACGGGCGGTGTGGTCTCGACCGAGACTGTGGCGACAGGCGGCGGCGGAGCTGTTCCTTCTCCGCATCCCCATCCGAACGCAAGGAGCCCTGCTCCGAGGCGCATGATCGCTCGCGCTGAGTCCCTTCTCCTCACACCCGAAGGGCCGCGCGCGCCACGACGATCCCGTTCTGCCGTGTCGAGAGCAGATCGCGAGTCTCCGGCTCCATCAGTTGGGTGGAAGTCGTCGGGGTTTTTATTCAATTCCTGGGGGGGGCGAAGCGCGGGACCACGCGTGCAGCCAGTCTACCCTGGAGACACAAGGATGTTCTGAGGTCTCGGGGATAGGACGGTCATGCATTTTAACCACGCTGGGACGCGGGAACAACAGTTCTCGGCATTCAGTAGTGGGTAAGTTTCACCCACCCACTCTTGCGAGTGATTGCGGACCCAGGATCGAGGGTCTTCGAGGGGTAAGGACTACAGACTTTGCGGCCTCAGGACCAACTACAACCGACGATCGGCGATTAATTGCGGACTGAGGAGACCGAGGACTGACGATCGAGGGGAGGGTGGATGGTATTGCAGGTTATTTCATTGTCTTGCCACGCTCGCGAGGGATGATCGCGAGCAGTCTCGACGGTGATGACATCGGCCTTGAGTTTTGTAGGTCTCCAAACGCGTCCTCAATGACTCTTTCCGCGATCTGATGAGCGCGCATCCGTTTGAGCGGGTCGTGAGAATCGTCTACGCTTACCGGGACGTGATGTGCCATGGCAAGGAAATTGGATGGGAGCCCCAGGCGCCCATCACCGGAAAGGGCCGCGTGGCATTGTTCCGTTGCGCCGCCACGCAATTCCGGACTGGATGTCCTCAGTCCTCGATCTCCTCAGTCCGCAATTAATCGCCGATCGTCGGTTGTAGTTGGTCCTGAGGCCGCAAAGTCTTCAGTCCTTACCCCTCGAAGACCCTCGATCCTGGGTCCGCAATGGTCCCCAAGGGGTAGCATTCAAATCGACGAACGCCTGTTAGTGGCCCGGCTTTACAAGGCGGTCTAACTGAGGTAGTTTCAGAGGCTTACGACGATTCCAGAGAAAACCAGCGCGCAAGGCGCGCGGAGAGCGCAGCACACATGGCATTTCAGAAAACCGCTACCGTAGAAAAGTACCGCACGCACGACACCGACACCGGCTCGGCTCAGGTTCAGATTGCGATTCTCACCGAGAACATCAATTACCTGACAGGTCACTTCCGCACACACGCGAAGGATCATCACAGCCGGCAGGGCCTCCTGAAGATGGTCGGCCGCCGGCGCCGGCTGCTCGACTATCTCAAGCGGACGGAACTCGAGGCTTATCGCAAGATCATCGCTGATCTTGGCCTCCGTCACTAGTCGCCGGATTTTCTGAAGCTGTCCCGCGCGCGGGCGCACTTTCGTGCCCGCGCGCGTTTTGTGTTCTCTAGAAAAAAGAAAGGGACAAAGAAAGATGCAACGCACTGAACGCGAATTCGCGGGCCGCAAGCTCATCATCGAGACCGGCAGAATGGCAAAACAGGCGGCAGGGTCCGCCCTCGTACAATTCGGCGACACGATGGTGCTCGCCGCAGTGACCGTCAGCGACAAGGAAAGCCCGCTCGACTTCTTCCCACTCCTGGTCGAATACCGGGACAAGGCGTACGCCGCGGGAAAGATTCCCGGAGGATTCATCAAGCGCGAGGGCAGGCCTCACGACTCCGAGATTCTCAAGGCGCGGATCATCGACCGATCGATCCGCCCCCTGTTTCCGGAAGGATTCAAGAACGAAGTACAGGTCTTCATCTACGTCGTATCCGCCGATCAGGAAAATGACGCAGATGTCCTCGCGCTCCTCGCCGCCTCTTATGCGCTGAACGCGTCGAAGATCCCGTTCATGGGTCCGATCGCTGCGGTTCGCGTTGGACGCGTCCAGGAAAACTGGATCCTCAACCCGACGTTCCAGCAGCTACCCTACAGTGACCTCGACATCGTCGTCGCTGGTTCCCGCGACTCGATCATGATGGTCGAAGGCGGCGCCATCGAAGTCACCGAAGACGACACCCTGGAAGCGCTGAACGTGGCGCACAGCGGCATCAAGGAATTGATCGCGTTCCAGGACGAGATGCTCGCCGAGTCGCGCGCGCCGAAAATGGACTGGTCGCGGTCCGAGCCTGACGCTTCTCTCGCCAGCCGCGTGAAAGAGCTCGCCGAAGGGAAGATCACTGAGGCGATCAATCAGATCGACAAGCACACCCGTATCGAGGCGGTCGAGCGGGTAAAGAAGTCCATGGAAACGGAACTTGGACTCGAGTTTCCGGAGAACCCGAAAGAGATCAAGGCCCTTGTCGGCGAAGCCGAGTACAACAGTCTTCGCGCGCAGGTGCTGGATTCCGGAAAACGTGTCGACGGTCGCGGACCACGCGAAGTACGTCAGATCACGATCGACACCACTGTTCTACCGCGCGCACATGGCTCAGCGCTCTTCACGCGCGGACAGACGCAGGCGCTGGTCGCGATAACGCTCGGAACAGCGCAGGATGTTCAGCGCCTGGATTCGATCGACGAAAAGGGCGAGACGACAAAGTCATTCATGCTGCATTACAACTTTCCACCATTCTCGACAGGCGAGGTCCGCCCGATGCGCGGCACCAGCCGCCGCGAGATCGGTCATGGCAACCTCGCTGAGCGCGCGCTGCAGAGCGTGCTTCCGCCGTTCGAGGAATTCCCGTATACGATCCGAATCGTCTCTGACATCCTTGAGTCGAACGGATCATCGTCGATGGCCTCCATTTGCGGCGGATCGCTTGCGCTTTACGACGCCGGCGTTCCGATTCGCGGAGCGGTCGCCGGCGTTGCCATGGGTCTCATCAAGGAAGGCGAGAAGTACGCAATTCTTACCGACATCCTCGGCACCGAGGATCATCTCGGCGACATGGACTTCAAGGTCGCTGGTACGGAGAACGGAATCACCTCTATCCAGATGGACATCAAGGTTCAGGGACTCTCGCTAGAGATCATGAAGGAAGCCCTCGACCAGGCTCGCGAGGGGAGGCTGCATATCCTCGGCGAGATGAACAAGGCACTGCCTGCACCGCGTTCCGACCTGTCGGCCTACGCGCCGCGTATCGTGACCCTGAACATCAGCCCGGAAAAGATTGGCGAGCTCATCGGACCGAAGGGCAAGACGATTCGCGGAATTCAGGAAGAGACCGGCGCGGAGCTGACTGTGGATGATTCGGGGCTCGTAACAATCGCCGCCGTCGGCGGGGAAGCGATGGAGCGTGCACGCCAAATGGTGCAGGCGCTCACCGCGGAGCCTGTCATCGGCGAGACGTATGAAGGGACCGTCAAGAGCACGACAGCTTTCGGCGCCTTCGTCGAGATCATGCCCGGCACGGAAGGACTCGTACACATCTCCGAGCTGAAGCATGGCCGCACCGAGAAGACCGAAGACGTCGTCAGCAAGGGCGATCGTGTGAAGGTGAAGCTGCTCGAGCGCGATGAGCGTGGGCGGCTGCGTCTCTCGATGAAGGCGCTGGTTGCCAAGCCGGAGGCAACAGAGGCTGGCTCACAGCCTGAAGCGTCAGAAGCGCGCGCCGACGGCAACGCTTCGGCCGAGCGGGCAGAAGGCGGCTCGTCGAATGAGAGCGGCGCGCAGCGTGAGGATCGGCCACGGCGTCCCCGCAGCCGCGCGCCCAGAAGTGGTGGAGGTCGCAGCCGGGAGTGAGCGCATTCGCGACGAAGGATGAAGTAGGACTTCGCCGCAGCGTACTCGCCAACGGTCTGACCGTACTCTCGGAGCACATGCCGGGAGTACGGTCGGTTGCTTTGGGGGCGTGGGTGCGCGCGGCAACTCTGCACGAGAAACCCGGCGTGATGGGCGTTTCGCACATGCTCGAGCACATGGTCTTCAAGGGAACGCCAACCCGTTCGGCGAAGGATCTTGCCCTCTCCCTCGAGACGCTCGGCGGGTCGCTCGATGCATATACCTCTCGTGAGCACACCTGCTATCAGGCTCGTGTTCTCGATGAGCACGCGGCGATCGCCGCGGATGTGCTCGCCGATCTTATTTTCCGGCCATTGCTGAAGCAGTCGGACCTGGACCTGGAACGGAAGGTCGTGCTCGAGGAGATCAACACGGTTGATGACACGCCGGATGATCTCGTGTTCGAGCTTCACGGCGCAGAGCTATGGGGAGATCATCCACACGGCTATCCGATCCTCGGTACGAGGGAGACGGTCGGTGCGCTGACACCGGGGGACCTGAAATCCCTTCACGAGCGAGCGTATCACCCCGGGAATGTTGTCGTCGCTGCGTCGGGCAACATCGATCACGACGACCTGCTCGAGATTCTTCATTCAACAGGATGGGCGGAGATTCCGCCCAGTTCGGAGCGGCCTGAAGCACCACCTGCCCCCATCCCGTCGCCAGCGGCGAAACGGCATTTCCATCGCGACAGCGCTCAGACTCACATTGTATTCGGGTCGGCGACCGTTCGGCACGACGATCCCCGGCGACACGCGCTGAGTCTCGTGGGGATGTTGCTCGGCGGGGGAATGAGCTCTCGTCTCTTTCAGAAGGTGCGCGAGGACCTCGCTCTTGCGTATTCCGTCTACACGTTCCAGTCGTTCCATCGGGATTCCGGGAACCACGGCATCTATGTTGGAACCGCCCCGGAGACGGCGAAGGATGCCGGAAAGGCGATTTTTGAAGAGCTCGCCCGGCTGTCCGCCGAGGGTATCGGTGAGGAAGAGCTCGCCGCTGGAAAAAGCCAGCTAAAGGGGCAGATTACACTGTCGCTCGAAAGTGTCTCGTCGCGCATGTACAGGGCCGCGGGAGTGGAGCTGTACGACGAAGAGTACCGGACACTCGACGAGCTGCTCGCAATCGTTGATGGAATTTCCGGAGAGAATGTCATGCAGGTTTGTCGCGATTTTTTCTCCCCGGACTCGCAGACCGTTGTAAGCCTCGGCCCGCGGCCCGCGTTCTGACGCCGCTCTTACTCAAATCCAACGACTCAATCCAATAATGAAGATCGGCGTTCCGAAGGAAATCAAAACCAACGAAAACCGCATCGCGCTCGTTCCGGCAGGGGCCGAGTCGCTCATCGGCGCAGGTCACAGCGTTCTCGTTCAGCAGGGGGCGGGCGAGGGAAGCGGCTTTTCCGATGACGACTATGTTCAGGTTGGTGCCTCGATCGCGCCGGATGCCGCGGCGGTGTGGGGCGCGGCCGACATGATCATGAAGGTGAAGGAGCCGATCGCTCCCGAGTGGCCCATGATGCGCGCCGGGCAGACGATCTTCACCTACTTCCACTTTGCGGCCGACGAGAAGCTGACTCGCGCTCACATCGACAGCGGCGCCACGTGCATCGCTTACGAGACCGTCGAGCTGCCGAGCCGCGAGCTCCCGCTCCTCACCCCAATGTCGGAAGTCGCCGGGCGGATGGCAGTGCAGGAAGGGGCGAAATATCTCGAGAAGCTTTATGGCGGCCGCGGAGTGCTGCTCGGCGGCGTGCCGGGAGTCCCGCCGGGGAAGGTCGTGATCCTGGGCGGGGGAGTCGTGGGCATCAATGCCGCGAAAATGGCAGCAGGGCTGGGAGCAAAAGTCACCGTGCTCGACCTGTCGCTCGAGCGGCTGCGCTATCTGTCGGACGTGATGCCGGCGAACGTGACCCTCATTTACTCCAATCGTCACAATATCCTGGAGCAGATTTCCACCGCGGACCTCGTCGTGGGCGCGGTGCTGATACCCGGCGCGGTGGCTCCGCGCCTCATTCGGCGAGAGGACTTGAAGCTGATGCTGCCGGGATCCGTCATTGTGGACGTAGCCATCGATCAGGGCGGATGTGTCGAGACGATCAAGGCAACTACGCACGAGAATCCCACTTACGTCGTCGATGGTGTTATCCATTACGGTGTCGCCAACATGCCTGGCGGCGTTCCCCGGACATCGACTCTTGCTCTCACGAACGCGACATTCCCCTATGCAATGCGTCTCGCCAATCTCGGTTGGAAGAAGGCATGCCGGGACAGCGTACCGCTGCGCAAAGGCCTCAACATCATAGACGGGAAGCTGGTATACCCCGCTGTCGCCGAGGCATTCGGCTTGCCACTCACTGACGTCGATTCTTTTTTGAACTAACACCGGAATAACATGCGCTGGCCTTTCAAGACGACCTCCCTATTCCCCGCGAACGCGATCGCGGTGGACCTCGGCACCGCGAACACGCTCATTTATGTGAAAGGCCAGGGCATTGTCCTCAACGAGCCCTCGGTAGTCGCTCTCGATCGCGAGACGAAAAAGATCAAGGGAGTTGGTCTCGAGGCGAAGCGAATGCTCGGCCGTACGCCCGAAGGGGTGATCGCTGTTCGTCCGATGAAGGATGGTGTCATCGCGGACTTCGACGTGACGGAGAAGATGCTGCGCTACTTCCTCGCGCTCATCATTGAAAACCACGTGTTCAAGGTCAAGCCGCGGGTGATCGTGTGCGTTCCATCGGGAATCACCGAGGTGGAGAAGCGCGCAGTCCGCGATTCCGCGCTTGGTGCCGGTGCGAAGGAAGTGTTCATGGTTGCTGAGCCGATGGCTGCGGCAATCGGCGTTGGCCTTCCTGTCGAGACCCCCACCGGCAACATGGTAATCGACATCGGGGGCGGAACCACGGAGATCGCCGTCATCGCGCTCTCGGGAATCGTCAGCGACACCTCGATCCGAACGGGCGGGGACGAGCTCGACATGGCGATTCTCCAGTCAATGCGAAAGAACTACAATCTTCTGATTGGTGAATCGACAGCCGAGCAGGTGAAGATACAGATCGGGTCGGCGTATCCCATCGGTGAAGAGAGGGAGATGGAAGTGAAGGGCCGCGATCTGGTGTCCGGCATTCCGAAGAGCGTCCGGATTCATTCGGCGGAGATCCGGGACGCGGTTCAGGAGCCGATCCAGCAGATCGTTGGTGCCGTGAGGCGGGCACTCGAGATCACACCTCCGGAGCTTGCTGCCGATATCGTCGAGCGGGGTATCGTAATGACTGGTGGCGGCGCTCTGATCCGTGGGCTGGATGTCCTGCTCTCGCAGGAGACAGGCCTTCCGATTCACGTGGACGAGGACCCGCTGACGTGTGTCGTCCGCGGAACTGGTCGAATCCTCGACGACGAGGAAAAATACTGGTCCGTACTGGCAACCTGAGGAACCGAAGTGGCACGCGCTATCCGCAGCACGAACAGCCGCGTTGACCTGATCGTACTCGCCGCAGCGGCGATGCTGGCACTGGTCGCACGCGGGCTCCCTCAGAATCTCCGGGATCCCGTCGCCAGCTCGATGCGACGGACTTTCCTCGCACCGCTCGTAATGCTTCAGGAACGCGCCGAGGCGAGCCGCAGGTCTCTCATTCTCGACAATACACGCACCGCGATACGCGACAGTGTCGCGCTCCGCGCGATGACAGTAACAGCACTGGAAGCTGAGAACGACAGGCTTCGCCAGCTCATTGGTCTCGGAGCGCGGGTCAGGTGGGGCTTCATACCAGCCGAAGCCATTCACGGACGCGGAGTGCGAGATGTAACGACGATGACACTTACCGCCGGCTCGAACGCGGGTGTCCGTCGTTTGAGTCCCGTCGTGTCGCCCGAGGGAGTCGTCGGAATGGTCTCGAACGTCGATCCCACGATGAGTGAAGCGATGCTCTGGACACATCCGGATTTCCGGGTGAGCGCAATGTCGGAAGACGGAAGCGCGTTTGGAATTGTACAGGGCCACGCTCCGAGTGCGACGAGCGGCTATCTGATGGAGCTCCGTGGAATCCCTTTCAGAAGCAAACTCACACCGGGCTCGCTCGTAGTGAGCTCCGGGCTTGGGGGCGTCTGGCCGCGTGGAATACCGATAGGAAGGGTTCTCTCCGAGATCAGCACCGCCGAAGGATGGGCGCGGACATACCTGCTGAAGCCGGTAGTATCCCCGGCAGATGTTGGTGCCGTAATGATTCTCCGCAACGACCGGATCTCGAAAGGATTCGAGAACGTATGGTCCAGTGTCGCCGCAGCCGAGGCGGCCGCGCAGCGAATTGTGGTGGCTGGCGATTCCGCCGCCCGGAGTGCGGCGCTCGCCGAAGCCGCGGCACGGCGCGCCGCGCTCGATACAATGCGCCGTGATTCCACTGCTGGTGGGCAGATACCCGGCGGATTACCGCCGGAGCTGATGCCCGATACGCTCGCACGGGCCCCGATCGTTCCGCAGACTGACTCCGCAGCAGCAGCTGCAGCCGCAGCCCGCCGCCGCGCAGCTGCGCGCCGGGACTCGGCACGCAGAGACTCGATTGCGCGCGACAGCTTGTCGCGGCAAAGTCCGACCAGAGGGAATTGATGAACCTGGGAAGTATGGCCCGAGCGGCCGCGACGTTCGTCGTTCTCGTTCTGCTTCACTACACGCTTCGCCCCCTGCTCGGCTGGCGGGCGCCCATGGATTTTCTGGTGCTCGCCCTCTTGCTAAGCGCAATTCGTGTCAGGCCGGCCATTGGGGCACTCATCGGGCTAGCCATAGGAATTGTATCGGACTCTCTGACGCCCGAGGCTCTGGGTGCGGGCGCTGTCGCGATGACGGTTGTCGGATATCTCGCGTCATGGCTCAAGGCTGTATTCTTTGCGGACAACATCGCCCTCAATGCGTTTTTCTTCTTCCTCGGCAAGTGGATCTTCGACGTCATCTATTTCAGTGTGGAGCAGCGGATGGGTGGCGTAGAGCTCATTCAGCAGCTGTTGCTCTGGTCGCCGTTGTCCGCTGCAGCCACAGCAATGGCCGGCGTCCTGCTACTATTCATAATGAGGCCGCTGCTCGAACCCGCTAGAGTATGAGTTTCCATCCCAACGACATCGCACGCCGCACACGGCTCAGCTCCTATGGGCTGGCCGTCGGCTTCGTTCTGCTTTTGAGCGCTTTCTTCCGTGCGCAGGTTCTTCAGACCGACAACTACAAGAAGCAGTCGCAGGAGAACAGGCTTCGCGAGATCCCGCTTCCTGCTCCTCGAGGAATTATCTATGACCGGAAGGGACAGATCATCGCCGAGAATCTGCCGGCGTACTCTGTCTCGCTGACGGCGCCACATCTCGACTCGCTCAGGCAATCGCTGAAGGTGCTGCAGCCCACACTGCAGCTTACCGAGCACGATATCAACGCGGCCATTCGCCGCTATAAGCGAGCCCCGACGCGGCCGACGGTCATTCTTCCCGATGCGTCGATCGATGTGATCTCCGTGCTCGAGGAGCATCGTCTCGATTACCCCCGGCTGATCATCCAGTCGGTCCCAAAGCGATTCTATCCGGACGGACCCATCGTCGCGTCGTTTGTCGGCTATACCGGCGAAGTCACAGAGGCGGAGCTGAATCTTCCGCGGTATGCCGGATACAAGCCCGGCCAGACGATTGGCAAAGGCGGGCTCGAGAAACAGTACGAAAACCTTCTGCGCGGAGAGGAGGGCGCGAAATTCGACGAGGTCGATGCGCGCGGCCGCCCAGTGCGAGGCGCGGGTTTCCGGCCCGATAAGACCCCGGTCGGAGCGCCTCCTCTCAAGACGAACATAGATCTCGATCTTCAGAGATTCATGGCGAGCGTGTTCGGCGACTCACTTCAGGGCGGGGCGATCGCGCTGGACCCGAAGACCGGTGCGGTCATCGCGCTGTACAGCAATCCGAGCTATGACCCCAACCGGTTCACGGGCGGAATTCCCGAAGACTACTGGAAGGAGCTCAACACCGATCCGCGGCGGCCGCTGTTCAACAAGGTCATTCAGGGAACGTATCCGCCAGGCTCGACATGGAAGCTCGCGACTTCGGTGATGGGTCTCGAAAGCGGTCTCGTCCGCATGGACACGCACATGCCCATTGCGTGCGGGGGCGGCCTTCAGTACGGGCGCCGGTATTTCAAGTGCTGGGAGAAACGCGGGCACGGCAGTGTCGATCTCGCTGGAGCGATCACGCACTCTTGTGACGTGTACTTCTACCAGCTTGGCCTGAAGATAGGGTTGTCGAAGCTCGTTGGAGGTGGCATCGATCTGATGTTCGCCGAAAAATCCGGGATCGATTTGCCGGCCGAGTACACGCCGAGGTTCCCGACACGTGACGTGCGCGCGTACTACAACAGGCGATTCGGCGCCAACTGGAGTAATTCCGAGGTTCTGAACCTCGCGATCGGCCAGGGCGCGAATTCACAGACGGTCGCGAACATGGCGAAGTTCTATACTGCTCTCGCGACTGAGGGAACGTCCTCCACTCCCGAGCTCGTAGCGAAAAATCCGGAGCAGAAAAAAATTATCAAGCTGACCAGTGCGCAGTTTGCGGGTCTGCACCGCGCGATGGCCGGCGTGACGTCCGCGGGAGGTACCGCCGCATCGGCAAATATCGCGGGACTCGTCATCGCTGGAAAAACAGGCTCCGCCCAGAACACCGAGAACCCGAACAAGGATCACGCGTGGTTCGTCGGTTTCGCGCCCGCGGAAGAGCCGAAAATCGTGGTCGCCGTGTTCCTCGAGTTTGGAGAACATGGGTACTTCGCCGCGCGAGTTGCATCGAAGATCATCGGCAAGTATCTGAACGTGGGTGGTGAAGTGATCGCCAATACCGAAGGCGGCTGATGCGGCGCATCGTGGCGGACTACCCGCTCGTGTTGACGGCGCTTCTTCTCTCTCTGTTCGGCGTTGCGATGGTGTACTCTGCGGGCCAGACGGACACACCGACAGCGGTGGCTCGAGTTTATCGGTCGCAGGTTGTCTGGCTGCTGATTGGAATGGCGGGTGCGTACGGCATCAGCCGGTCATCCGTGAGGTTCATCGAGT
Organism: Gemmatimonadaceae bacterium; assembly: GCA_036262655.1. Classification (GTDB taxonomy): domain Bacteria; phylum Gemmatimonadota; class Gemmatimonadetes; order Gemmatimonadales; family Gemmatimonadaceae; genus UBA4720. The sequence goes on from DATAIM010000161.1 coordinate 17,212, forward strand.
GGGTGACGATCCCTGCTTACGCGCTATCGATAGTGCTTCTCGCCGCAACGCTTGTGTTTGGCGCAGGCGCCGGCACGGCGGCGTCAACGAAAAGCTGGCTTGCGATCGGCGGAGTCCGGATCGGCCAGCCGTCCGAGGTGGCAAAGCTCACGGTCGTGCTCATGCTTGCGCACGTGCTCGCTACACGCAAGGAGCCGCCGAAATCATTGCTCGATTTATGGAAGCCTGCGCTGGTCGTCGGAATTCCATGGCTCATCATCATGATGCAGCCCGACCTCGGCACCGGCATTGTATTCATCGGAATCTTTTTCGGAATGCTCTATTGGTCGGGCGTCGCCTGGCCACTCCTCCTCCTGCTTGGCAGTCCGGTTGTGAGTCTCATTCTTTCCTTCAGCACCGGGATGTGGGGTGCATGGTTCCTCGTCCTCCTCGCGCTGATTCTTTATTACCGCCCGTATCTCCTCGAGGGGATCATTCTGCTTGCGGCGAACATTGCGACCGGAGTAGTTGCGCCGATCCTGTGGGAGAAGCTCGCGCCTTATCAGCAGAACCGGCTGAAGGTGTTTCTGGACCCTGCTGCAGATCCTC
>DATAIM010000162.1:0-1534 GCA_036262655.1 Gemmatimonadaceae bacterium
CCGGCCTGCCTCACGATATCGTCGATGGTACGAGCGCGGACGCGGAGCAGATCGAGAAGCTCCAGATACCATTGGCGTCGCCGCTGTATTTCGGCATTGTCCACGAGACCAGCCGCCACCATTGCAGGCGATACCAGTGGCTCGAGCTCCTGGAGCGGTAGTCTCGAAAGATGCTGGCCGTTCATCCACTCGAGTTTCTTCGGGTCGAAGATCGCTGCCTTGCGCTGTAATCCATCGGGGGTGAAAAGCTCGATCATCTCTTTCATCGTCATGACTTCACGGTCTTCGCCGGGTGACCATCCGAGGAGCGCGAGAAAGTTGAGCATCGCCGACGGAAGCAACCCCTGATGCTGGTAGTCTCCGACGGCGGTGGCGCCGTGGCGCTTGCTCAGTTTTTTCCCGTCCATCCCGTGAATCATCGGTAAATGCGCGAATACCGGCAGCTCGGCACCGAGCGCCCGGTAGAGAAGAATCTGCTTGGGGGTGTTCGAAATGTGGTCGTCGCCGCGCATCACGATCGTGATCTGCATCGCGATGTCATCGGACACTACGGCAAGGTTGTAAATCGGAGTGCCGTTCGACCGCAGAATGACGAAGTCATCGAGATCCTGGTTAGGAAATGCGATCGTGTCGTGCACGAGGTCGTTCCACTCCGTGACTCCGGCGGGGATCCGGAAGCGTATGACGTACGGCTCGCCGGAAGCGGCGCGGCGCTCGACTTCCTCGCCGGAGAGGCGGTCGCACCGGCGATCGTACTTGAACGCCTCCTTTTGCGCCGCAGCGTCGCGTCGCCGCTCGTCGAGCTCCTCCGGGGTGCAGAAGCAGCGATAAGCTGCGCCGGTCTCGAGCATCGCGTAGGCGTCGCGTCTGTGCCGATCGACGTTGGCTCCCTGATAGACCACTTCCTCGTCCCAGTCAAGCCCGAGCCAGCTCATTCCATCGAAGATTGCGCGGGTACTCTCGTCGGTGCTGCGCGCCTTGTCGGTGTCCTCGATGCGAAGGAGAAAGTCTCCGTCATAATGTCGGGCATAGAGCCAGTTGAAGAGCGCCGTGCGTGCTCCGCCCACGTGGAGGTATCCTGTGGGAGAAGGTGCGAACCGCAGTCGGGGCCGGCGGGGACTTTCGGTCATCAGTCAGAGGAGCGAAAACCGGGGAAAACAATGGGTCCGCTGGATTCAGCGGACCCGGGTGAACGGAGAGAGAGGGATTCGAACCCTCGATACGCGTTTCCACGTATGCCGGTTTAGCAAACCGGTGCCTTCAGCCTCTCGGCCATCTCTCCAGATGTTCGGGGCCGCCGTCGGGGCCGGCCGGCAGCGGAGGGCCAGGGACTCGAACCCTGAAGTCGCTCGCGCGACGGCGGTTTTCAAGACCGCTGCCTTAGCCATTCGGCCAGCCCTCCAGAGGGCGGTGCCAGGGGCGAAGTATGGCCGAGCGATGGGGTCGGCGCAACCCGTTGCGCGCCGTCGCCGGCGGGGCGTAGCTACGCGCGTTCCGCCCACCTCACACCCCATCCGACCCGCATGCGTGATCG
>DATAIM010000163.1:0-4416 GCA_036262655.1 Gemmatimonadaceae bacterium
CTCCGCGCTCGAAAGCGTGCTCGCCGATCCGGGGCGGCACGGCCGGGCTGCCCGGTCGGTCGCTCAGGAATACTTCGATTCGGCTAAGGTCCTCGGTTCTGTCCTCGCACAGGTGGGAGCCCGATGAGCCGTACCGTTTTCCATCCCCTCATTCCCGGAACGACACTCGAAGGCGACTGGTTCCACGCAGCTATTCCGGAGAACATCCAGGTCGGCGAAGGGACAGTCCTCGACTCGAGCTTCTGCTTCAAGCACTACTTCGCAAAGGAAAGAGTGGGCCTCAAAGTCGGACGCAACGTGACGTTCTGGCGAACCTCTCTCGCCGCCGAAAAAGATGGACTGATCGAGATCGGTGATTACTGCTATCTCGCCAATGCTTCACTCGTGTGTTCATCCCGCATCACTATCGGCTCCTACGTCCTTATTGCCGGCGGGGTGACGATCGCGGACTCTGACTTTCATCCGATGAGCCCGGCCGCCCGTGTCGCTGACAGTATCGCGATGTCGCCGATCGGAAACCGGAGTCTCCGTCCTCCGATCGAGACACGCCCGGTGGTCATCGATGACGATGTGTGGATCGGGTACAACGCCGCGATCCTCAAAGGCGTGCACGTCGGCGCAGGAGCTACGATATCACCAGGTGCGGTCGTGCTGCGCGATGTCGCCGCTGGAATGACGGTAGCCGGCAATCCGGCGCGGGTGGTGGGCGAGACGGGGCGGTGATCACTCTGCGGACGCACATTCCAGGTGACTGGTATCCGGTCGGCATGCCGGCGAACATCGAGCTCGGCAAAGATGTCTACATCGATAGCAGCTACGGATTTGCGGGCTTTGACTCAGAGCAGGAGCCGGGGCTCGTCATGGGCGACGCTTGCGGCGCTTACGATCGTGCTGCTCTGATCGTCGGCCGGCGAGGGGTGGTAACGGTTGGCGCGTTCACCGTGCTGAACGGAACGTACGTCATCTGCGACGAGCGTATCGACATTGGTGCGCATTGCCTGTTGTCATGGGGCGTTGTGATAACAGACAACTGGTTCGGCGCGGGAGCCTCGACACTGGAGCGCCGCGACGCATTGATCGCGAGCTCGCGTGATCAACTGCGTCATGCACCCGCGGTGGGAACACCACGCCCTGTCGCGATCGAGGACAACGTCTGGATCGGATTTGACGCCGTCATAATGCCCGGCGTGAAACTGGGCCGAGGGTGCGTCGTTGGATCGCGCAGCATTGTTGCGGAGGACGTTCCGCCTTACGCGATAGTGGTGGGCGACCCCGCGCGAATCATTCGTTATCTCGAGCCGGACGACACCGCGGCTGCCCGCGCCGACGCTATGAATCAGCTACTGCGCTGAGCCTGGCGCCCAGCGCGGGAGGCGGTCACATGTACCCGTCGCGGCGCAGCGTTTCGAGCCCTCCGCCATCGTCCTTGTCCTGCGCGCGGCCCGCACGCTCCGCGATGTTGGAGAACTTCCCTGTTTTAAGCTCGACAATGATGTCCGCGACGTTGCGCGCCTGCGACGCCACTGACTTCGTGCAGGGCCCGCAGCCGAGGGAGCGGTAGCGATTACCGGTCCCGTCGTCGTAGTAAAGAGAGACGGTGGGAATCTTCTCTCGCTCGATGTACTCCCAGATGTTGAGCTCCGTCCAATCGAGCAGGGGATGAATTCTTACGTGAGTTCCGGGAGCGAACTCTGTCTTGTACTGATTCCAGAACTCGGGCGGCTGATCGCCGACATCCCAAACATTGCCCGTTCCGCGCGGTGAGAAGTAACGCTCCTTCGATCTGCTCCCTTCCTCATCTGCGCGAACTCCAACAATCACGCCGGTGAACGGCTGCGGATTGGTTTCACGCACGTACTTGCCCGCGCCGTGATCGAACCGGTAACGCGGACCCTCGCCACTCAAGGTACGCGTGAGCGCGTCGGTCTTGAGCATGCGGCAGCATGTCATGCGGTCCACGGCGCCATCGGGGAAAGTCTGCTTTTCGGCGATCGCCTCCTCATTCTGCCCATAGACGAGATTCAAGCGCCAATCGGCCACGAGGCGATCGCGGTAACGGATCATCTCTGGAATCTTGTACGACGTATCGATGTGAACCAGCGGGAACGGCACGTGCCCGAAGAATGCTTTCCGGGCGAGCCACAACAGGACCGTGCTATCCTTGCCGATGGACCACAGCATCCCCAGCTGCTTGAAGTTCGCGTAAGCTTCTCGCAGGATGTAGATGCTCCGGGCTTCGATGTCTTGCAGGTGATCCATTGCGTCTCCTTTTCTTCTCCACGAGGCTCTGGAGCACGATATCTCCGGCCTCTTCCACTGTCATGTTGCGGGTATCGATCAGCACTTCGGGATTTGCCGGAATCTCGTACGGATCATCTATTCCCGTGAAGTTGCCGATCTCTCCGCTGCGTGCCTTTGCGTACAATCCTTTCACGTCGCGCCGCTCGCATTCCTCGATCGGAGTCGCGACGTAAACCTCGACGAAGTTCCTGCACAGCCCCCGGACGAACGCCCGGGATTCCTCATATGGGGAGATGAGCGAGGTGACGACGAACACGCCGTTTGCCTCGAGCCGGCTCGCCATGTAGCCAACGCGGCGCACGTGGGCATTGCGCTCCTCCCGACTGAATCCGGTCTGAGGAAACATGTCGCGAATCGTATCGCCGTCGAGATGCTCGACCGGCAGTCCGCGACGTCGCATCTCCGCAGTGACCCACTCCGCAATCGTGCTCTTTCCGGATCCTGAGAGGCCGGTAAACCACACTACCGACGGTTTCGACGCACGCGTGCCGGGCCGGATTCGCTCCCAGATGCGCTCATGCATCCAGAAAAGTCCGATCTTCGAAACGAACGCCAGTGCGCCCACGCTCAGTGACAGCACGAGCTTGCGGGTGAAAATGAACACGAGACCCGCGGTCGTGACCGTCCCCAGTACCCGCCAGGATACTGCCTCGAGCGCCGACCGGGCGTGTGTGTCGCTGGTCATGCGGCCCCTGCCGTTGCCCGTATCTCCGGACCGCCGACAATAAAAGATTCGTTTCGCAAATCCGGCTTGTTGTACGTGAGCGGGGAAGCATGCTGGCCCTCGACCGCGGAATTGCGGTACACACAATCTCCCGCGGCGACGTCCCACTCCATAGTCGGACCAAGCCGCGGGTAAATATCTGCGCGTCCATCAGCTACCCAGCAGAACTTGAGGGAGCTCCCGATGCGCACCCGCGCAGCAACGTCGATCCCCGAGAGAAATGCCTCGAGCTCAGCGGATCCATGGGAGCGGCTTTCGACGATCGTCAAAGGCACACCCGCTGACGGCCGTGTATGCGTGATTCGGGTCGGTTGGCCGTTTGCCTCCGTGCGCCAGGCGCCCAGTCCGCGCGCGGCGGCGTACATCACGTCGAGTGCCGGTGCATAGACCACTCCGAGTACCGGCTCGCCATTTTCAATCAGCGCGATGTTCACTGTGAACTCGCCATTGCGGCTGATGAATTCCTTCGTCCCGTCCAGCGGATCGACGAGCCAGAATCGCTTCCAGGTCGCACGGATGTCGTAGGGAGGAAGGTCCGCTTCCTCCGAGATGACAGGGATCGATGCATCCCAGCTCGAGAGTGCATCCAGAATTACCCGCTCCGCGGCATGATCGGCAGCAGTGACGGGACTGCCGTCCGCTTTCGTGTGCGATCGGTCAATCCCTCTCTCGTAAATCGAGAGAATCGCGTCTCCGGCTGCGCGGGCGATCTCGGTGATTCTGGCAAGTGAATCCGTATTCGGACCGACTGCGGTCATGGCCGGCGCTACCATGGACGGAACATCACTCCGAGACCCTGGAGGTAGGTCTTGATCTGATCGGCGGCATCTTCATGCGCCGTGTCGTCGCTGATGTGAATATTGACCGGGAGCAGTGCCGCCGAAGGTGAACCCATCCACACGGTCGTAACGAGCCCCGGATCGATGCTGGCCTTGATGATCTCCAGCTCCTCGGCGCGAAGCTCGGAACCGCTCACCACGACGATCATGCCCGAGTCGAGCATGAGGTTGGCGATTTCCGCCAGACGGCGCATGTGCTCGGAGCGGTCACCCTCCTCTCTTCCGATGTCGGCATCGACACCATACAAAAGGTTGCCGATCCCGAAGAAGTAAACGACACGGCCGTCAGCGAAGAGGCGCGCTTCGAGCTCGCGGGCGAGCCCCTTGCGATCGGTCGCGTTGGTGCCGGTGACGAGCACGAGATGGGGAAGCTGCCCGAACCGCTGGGCGCGCTGCTCCGGCGAGATTTCGCTTGGATCCCAGTGATAATTCCGGAGGAACACTCGCTCTCGCACCCAGGCCTGCCGGTCGCGAAGGGCTTCGCGGACGATGCCACCCCCCCGGATCTCGTAGTCTTCAACGAGAACGAAGCGGCCGGTCTCGGGAATCTCG
>DATAIM010000164.1:0-6359 GCA_036262655.1 Gemmatimonadaceae bacterium
CACGACCGTACCCTTCGCAACCCCGCCAATCGCTGGATTGCACGACATCTGGCCAACTGTCTCGAGCGAGCTCGTAACGAGTCCGACTGAAGCACCGATACGGGCGGCAGCGACGGCCGCTTCAGTGCCGGCATGCCCTGCACCGACGACGAGCACATCGAAATTGCCTTCCACGCTGCTCGGAGAGAAAGCACCAGACATACATTGAACCTAACGACGCACCAGCCATCATCGTCAGCTTCGCGACATCGGAGAACAGGAATGCCGCTTCAGATCGCTGCAGGATTACCTACAGTCCTCATAAGGAAAGACGCATTCGAGCGCGAAGGAATGACGCGCTCCGAACTCGACACGCGTTTCAACCTCACCGACGCCGAATTCCGAGTGGAGGGAAATCTCGTTGCAATTGGTCCGTTACCTTCCGACGAAATGATCGGGCCCGTGCTCGAATATCTCGAAGGGAAAGGACTCGCGTACTATGACGATGTTATGGAAATGAGCGGTAACTGGCCTTCGTGGCTTCGGATACTCGCTATGTAGAAAAACTAGAGTCGTTGTTCGACAATCGACCAGAGTTCGACGCGGGCAACCCCATCCTCAACGACGTCTATCACCACTTCGGTATTTACGGGAATATCAGCACCGTCAATACTGCTCGCCGGCAGAACGTGTTTCTGATCATACGCGAAATACGTAATCTCACCCGGGTGGCTGATCGTGATCTCGCGCGACACTGTGGCGATCTGTCCGTTGATCTCTTCGTCTTCCGTGTGGGGTACTGGCCGACGCAGGGCCCACTTCGCCATAAGTACCGTCATTCCAGAAAACGCAGCCGTCCCAATCAAGCTGGCAATAATGAATACCACCCAGTGGTTGAAAGAGCTGCGAGTGAGAAGGAGATAACCTGCCGCGCCAAAACCGGCCGTCAACGCAGCTATTGTCGGCGCATTGAGCAGTGCCGATGGCCTGGTGGCCGTTCTGCGGCGCCACCGTTCCGTTCCATGCAGCATTCCATTGACGGCAATGGCAAGGCCGCCCAGGAATGCGATGAGATAGAGGGACTTCCAGGTCATCTCATCAAGGAGCGAGATAACGTCGGAACCAGGCGATAGTGGCGGGCCAGGCCTGACGTGCAGCATCGAGATTCGCTCCACTCTGGGCCGTCTGCTGTCGCAGGAATCCGTGACCTGCGCCGTCGTAACTGTAGTGAGTAAAAGTTTTTTTCAACGCGCGCATTGCAGAGTCTGCAGGTGGTACGGTTGCGCCGACCCGCGCATCGCTCCCGCCATACAGTCCGAGCACGGGTGCTCGGACTGACACAAGAGATTCGGGCGCGGGGGATGGCCCGTAGTACACTACCGAGGCTCCGAGTGCGGGCGCGTGTACAGCGTGCTCGAATGCAACGTTTCCGCCCCAGCAGAAGCCGATGATGCCGTATTTCCGGAGCGCTGACGGAAGAGCCATGGCATGTCGTGCGGTAACGTCGAGATAGCGTTGTATGTCTGCCTTGTCGAGCGTTCGAATCGCTGCAGTGGCGAGGGCCCCGGGCACACTGTCGGTTGGATTCGGCAGGTTTTTCATCGTAAGAAGATCAGGAGCAATCGCGATGAACCCCTCTGCAGCGAGCTGATCTGCAACTGCACGGACCCAGGGGGTCAGTCCGTAGATTTCGTGGACTACGACGATTACCGGAGCCTTTGTCTTTCGCTCTGGATATACGATCCATGCGCGAACACTGTCTGCACCGGCTGAGACTGTTACCCATTCTCCATGCCGGGGCGAGCTTGCGAGGCGAGCGCGTGCACCCTCCGCGTCAGGGGGCAATGACGCAATTGCAGGAGCATTCCCTGCCGGAGCCTGAACGCTCGTATCGTGATCAGCGTGATCGACGTCACCATTGGTGCGCGCCGTCGTACATGCCGCGAAAGCACCGAGCGAAGCGACAGCCAGATAAGATGCAAATTTTTTTCGCATGGGATGAGTCGCTCCGCAGCTGGTATCCGTCAGTCAAGCTGAAGTTGGCTGGCTAGAAATTGTCCCACGCGCTCCTCGAGGTAGTACACGGGTCTGAGCGGATTCCGTCCTGATACGAAGCCCACGTGACCACCCCCCGCCGGGAATTCCAGCGTGAGTGCAGGGTTATGGCGCGCGATTGCGCGGACATCATCGAGAACCTGACGTGGCAGGAAAGGATCGTCAACCGCATTCAATAGTAGCGTGTTGATCCTAATTCTTTCCAGCCAGCGGATAGAGCTCGATTTTTCGTAATACTCGTCGGCATCCCGAAAGCCGTGAACGGGCGCAGTGAACGAATTGTCGAATTCGACCATTGTAGTCGCAGCATCGATCGATGATCGGGACGCGAGATCCGGGAAGCTCTCCAGCTTCGCGACTGCCTTCCGCCTGAGTGATCGGATGAAGCTGCGACGATAAACTCTGGAGAATCCGAGGTCGATATGGCGCGCGGCACGGCTCAGATCGAACGGTACCGATACGGCCGCCGCGCCCTTGATGCGTTTCGAAACTGCACTTCCCTTCTCTCCGAGATACTTGAGCAGGACGTTCCCGCCGAGGGAAACGCCCGCGAGAACGATGTTGGATGACGGATTTGCGCCAAGCAGATGCTCCAGGGCAAGATCGAGATCGGACGTTTCCCCGGAATGGTAAAACCGTCTCGCCCGATTAAGCTCGGCCCCACACGATCGGAAGATGAGGACGGTAGCATGCCAAGCGCGACGGCTGGCTTCGCTGAGAAGTGCCTGGACATAGTGTGAGCCGATGCTGCCTTCGAGGCCGTGGAGCAGCACCAGCAACGGGGCGTTTTCAGGCGCATCGGTATGATGGAGGTCCAGGAAGTCGCCGTCCGGGGTATCGATGCGTTCGATGCGTGTTGCGCGCCGGGCCTGCCGTCGCCCGAATTTTCCCCACAACGTCTGAAGGTGCGCGCCAGGCAGCCACCACGCGGGCCTGTATGTGTTCAATGAGGCTCCCCCATCTTGCTGAAAAGAACACTTTCACGAATAGTGTCCGGCAAGGCGTTGTGTATCGAAGCTTATCCCGGAATGACATGGAAGTGCAGGTATTCGGAGTTCGAAAAAGTGCGGATACACGAAAGGCGCTGCGGTTTTTTTCGGAGCGACGCATCAAGACGCACTTCGTAGACCTGACCGAGCGAGCAGCGTCGATAGGTGAGCTGCGTCGATTCGCGCAGAAATTCGGCGTGGGGGGGCTCATCGATCAGACATCCGCACGCTATCGGTCACTTGGTTTGACGCACGCGCGAATGTCGGATGATGCGTGGTTGGTGAAGCTTGCCGAAGAGCCGCTGCTGCTCAGGGTTCCGCTCGTTCGTAGCGGTGCGCAGCTGACCGTGGGCCTGGCTGAGTCGATGTGGAAGGAATGGACCACTGGCCCGGGTCGCATTTAGAAAAAGGCCGCTTTGCGCTAGGTTCGGGGCATGTCTACTCAACAATTCGGAAGCTTTTTTCTTCCGGGACCCACGGAGGTCCGAGGCGAAGTACTCGCGGCTATGCTCAAGCCGATGATCCCTCACCGAAGCGTAGAATTCGAGGAGCTGTTCGCACGCCTGCAGGCGGGTCTGAAGGATGTTTTCCTCACCGCTCGCCCGGTGTTCATTGCCGCGGCATCGGGTACTGGAATGATGGAGGCCGCGATTCGTGCGCTTCCTCCTGGGCGGTTGCTCTGTCTGGTGAACGGGGCGTTTTCGGAGAGGTTCGCTCACATAGCAGAGATGTGCGGGAGGCATGTCGATCGCTACGAGATGCCGTGGGGCGCTATTCACTCGGCGCGTGAGTTAGATAACTATCTACGACCAAGACCGTACGTCGCAATTACAGCAACGCATTCGGAAACGTCTACCGGGGCGCTAAACGCAATCCGCGAGCTTTCGGATGCGGCCCACGCACGCGGCGCCCTCTGCATGATAGACAGCGTCAGTGCACTCGGCGGCGCGGAATTACGCTTCGACGAGTGGGGTTTAGATTATGTTCTAACGGGGTCGCAAAAGGCGCTTGCTCTCCCTCCGGGGCTGGCATTGGCCGTCGCTTCGGAAGAGGTCATCAGGCTCGCCGAAAATGCCGAGCAGCGCGGCGTGTATTTCGATCTGGTCGAGATGAGCCGGTACGCGTCGAGCAATCAGGTTCCTGCGACTCCCGCGTTCTCACTTCTTTACGCTCTTGAAGTTCAACTGAAGGCGATCGCGCGCGAAGGAATCGAAGAGCGGTGGCTCCGGCACTCGCGTATGGCAGGAGCGACGGATAGCTGGGTGGAGCGGATGCAGGCAATGGACGTGGGAATAGAGAACATTGTCCCGAAGGGAGCACGGTCCCCAACTGTCTCAACGATTCGACTGCCTGCGGCGATGAACGGGAAAGACTTCGTGAAAAAGGTGAAAGCGCTCGGAATTCAGGTTGGAGGAGGGTATGGAAAGCTTGCCGACACGACCTTTCGCATCGGGCACATGGGCGATCACGACGTTGGGACTCTGCAGGCGTGTTTCGACGCGTGTGAAGCGGTGCTCACTGCTTGACCCAGATATCGGTTTCGGGAGCGTCCGTACAGTTCGGCGCGACCACACTGTTCAGAGACCTGACTTTCACGGCCGCGAAAGGCGAGAGATGGGGGATCATCGGGCGCAACGGCACCGGGAAAACGACGTTGTTCCGGTTGATCACGGGAGAGCAGCAGGCAACATCAGGCAGCGTTACGAGGCAGCCGGGACTGAAGGTCTCTCTTCTGGAGCAGCACCGCGATTTTGGAAATGCTGCAACAGTCTGGGAAGCCGCGGCAGGGCAGTTTGCCGACCTCCTTGCGCTCGAGCAGTCGCTGGCTGAACAGGCAATCAAAATCGGGGAGCTTGGCGAAGCTTCGAGCGCGGCGATGCTGGCACGCTACGACCGCGATCTCGAGATATTCGATCGCAACGGGGGATACACCTTTGCACCGCGCGTGGACGCGGTTCTTCATGGTCTCGGTTTCGATCCCGCGAGCGCCAGAACGCGCCCACTTTCTCAGTTGTCCGGCGGAGAACGTGGCCGTCTTGGGGTCGCGCGGCAGCTCGTAAGTCCGGCGGACGTACTGCTTCTCGATGAGCCGACGAATCATCTCGATCTCGATACAACGCAATGGCTCGAGAGCTATCTGCAATCGACGGACAAAACGATACTTCTCATCAGTCATGATCGCGCCTTTCTGGCGAACGTAGTGGACCACGTGCTCCACTTCGAAGGGAACTTCGCGTTCGCGTACACTGGGGGATATGAAGCATTCGTGCAGCAGCGCGAGGAACGAAGGCTCACCCAACAGCGGGCGTTTCAAAAGCAGCAGAAATTCATCGCGGGGCAGGAGGACTATGTCCGGCGAAATCTCGCCGGCCAGAATTCCCGGCAGGCCAAGGGCCGGCGGAAACTCCTCGCGCGATTGCCGCGATTGAGCACACCGGTCGGCTCCGACGGGGCGATGGCGCTCCGGCTCGAGATCGCGGATCGCGGAGGCGATCAGGTGATCGTGGCCGACCATGCGACCATCGGAATTGGCGGCCGGGTGCTGATCGAGGACTTCACTGCTTCATTGAAGCGGGGACAAGTCGCCGGACTGCTTGGCCCGAACGGCGCAGGCAAGTCGACTCTGCTCCGCTCTCTTCTCGGGGAGCACGAGATTCTCGGGGGCGAGCTGAAACTTGGTGGTTCAATCAAGGCTGCGTATTACCGCCAGGATTTAAGCCAGGTACCGATGGACAAGTCGATGTACGAAGTGATCGCCGACATCCGCCCGCTGTGGGAACGACGTCAGGTGCAGAGCCATCTCGCGCGCTTTGGCTTTTCAGGCGACGAGGTTCAGCGAAGCGCGTCGAGTCTCTCTGGAGGTGAGCGAGCAAGAGTCGCGCTGGCGATGATCGTCCTCGCAAAAGCGAACCTGCTCATCCTCGACGAGCCAACCAACCATCTGGATGTCGAATCCATCGAGGCGCTCGAAGATGCGATTCAGGAGTATGACGGTACGGTGCTGCTCGTGAGTCATGATCGTGAGCTGCTGCGAGTGCTTGTCGATCACGTGTGGGTGCTTCATGACCGGCGTATCACGGATTTTCCGGGCACATTTGGGGAATGGGAGATAGCAAGCGAGGAACGCGCGCACGCAGCCGCTGTAAACGCGGCCGAGGAAGAATCACGGCGTCGCATGCACGAGAGGCAGAAGACAAAGCGCCGAGACGATGATCGCGGGAAGCAGCGCGACTCTGTGAAAGAGACGCGGCTGAAAGCGGAGGAAGCGGAGCGGAAGGTATCAGAGCTGGAACAGAGAATCAGCACGGTGACCTCCGAGCTTGCCGATCCTGCGCT
>DATAIM010000165.1:0-7505 GCA_036262655.1 Gemmatimonadaceae bacterium
TACCCTTGGAGGCGTTTCTCGAAGGCACCATCCGCACCGCATCACCTCTTGGTTTTGCAGCCCTCGGCGAAACTGTAACCGAACGTGGCGGCGTCATCAACATTGGGCTCGAGGGAGCCATCATTGCAGGTGCTTTTGGAGGCTTCGTTGCTGCGGGAACGGGATCAGTAACTGCAGGCTTCGTTGGGGCTGGGATCTGTGGAGCCGCCACTGCCGCACTTTTTTGCTTCTTTGCAATTCGGCTGCGCACCGACCAGATAATCACCGGCACTGCAATCAGTCTCCTGAGCCTCGGCCTGACAGCGACGCTTTACCGTCAGTTCTATGGCGCTACCGGTGCAGCACTCAGCATTCCGACGCTGACAGTGATTGAGGTTCCGGTCCTCGCTTCGATTCCTCTGATCGGTCGAGCTCTATTTGCACAACCGCCAGTTACGTATTTGCTGTACCTGCTCGTTCCCACTACGTGGTGGTGGATGTATCGCACGCATTCCGGCCTTGCCCTCCGAGCGGTAGGCGAAAATCCGCGCGCTGCGCTCGCGGCCGGTATCACCCCAGCACGAATTCAAGCACTCGCTGTAATGTTTGGTGGATCGTTGGGGGGAATAGCAGGAGGATTTCTGGTCCTGGCTCAAGCTGGATCTTTCAGCGAAGGGATGTCTGCGGGCCGTGGGTTCATGGGGATTGCGATTGTGGTGCTCGGACGGTGGCATCCGTTGGGCGTGGCTGCTGCTGCAGTTGTTTTCGGCGCCGCTAGCGCACTTCAATATTTCTTCCAGGCAATGGGATGGTCGCTGCCATACCAGGCATTTCTAGCACTGCCATACGTGCTCACATTGCTCGGTCTTGCCGGCATGGCTGGAAGAGTGACCGCACCCGCAAGTCTCGGGCATTGGAAGGAGCAAGAGTAAGGTTCGTCAACACCCCGTATAAGCACTCCTCCAGGTCAATTTCCACTGCTTTTCCGCAGTTCTCTCGAGCAGTGCCACCTTTCCACCATTTTCGTACTCGAACGTCAACACGATCGCCGGTCTTCCAGAAGCAAACCGTACTGCGCCGAGGACTTCGTTCGTCCTCACCACGTCTTCGGATCCGGCGACTCTGCTTTGAAAAGCCGCCACGTATTTTCCCTTGATCGAGGCAGAGCGTTCTGCTACTAGAAGCAGATGTTCTTCACGCGGGTTCGCCTCCTGGTTGATCTTTCGAACGACATCACCAACGAGAACCGAGTTGTTGCCGAGGGAAAATCGAAACGCCCTTCGCACGAAGAACGGAAGCCCTTGAAAGGCCTGATCACTACCTTCTGCAACAGCAGATGCGACACGAGCAATCTCGGATGTAACAATCGATGAATCAGCGGAGCTCATCCCCTCGAGTGAGTCAAGCGAAAGCGCTACTGCTACCCCCTTCCGAAGCCCGAATCGCCATGGATGCGGAGGCGCGGGGGACACCACCGCCGCAGGCCACGATACGCATCCCTCAGTGTCCGGCACTTGCGACGTGACCGCGAGGGTGGCAGAGCCGACCAGTCCCGTCAGGCCAAAGAGGTCTACCGGTAAACGCGCCAGCGAATCGAGTGAGAACGAAGGCATCGCGGCCAGGACGCTATCGGGGAGAGAGGGAAGGACTACCGCTGCACGTGTGGTGTTCTCCGCGCCCGACAAAAGCATGACTGGTCCAGCTTCCGAGGTGTCCCACCCGGGGTTTACCGCGCGCGTTAGCGCTGGCGTTGCGGGTACGTGCATCGCCGCCGTGGAATCAATACGCGCTGGCTGTTTGTCACGCTGGCATGCAGCGAGACAGTACTGCAAAACACAGAACGCAACGATGGAACGTCCAAAAGTCATAAGTGGTAATTTGTAGCCCCTTGAGCAGTGGCGGCGAGCTGGAGGACAAAAGCTTTATGGGAATCGGCGCAAATTGCTACGTCAGGCTACGTATACGGCTAGTGCCGGAATGTCCACAGTTTTGTCCAGCCATGGTTGACCATTGTTGACCATTGTTGACCATTGAAGGTGCCGCGCAGCTTACTCTCCATCGGAAAATGCCTGAGAGGATTACATCAGTGACACATTCCCCACATCCCGACCTTGTCATGAATAGAGACGTCGACGTGGGTGTGAGTAGGGCACCGGCTGTGGAGCGGTGGAGCTGGGCGCTCTACGATTTCTCGAACACGATCTTCTCGATGAACATCGCGACTTTGTTCTTCGCGGTATGGCTCATCGATGACATCGGCGCGTCCAACACGATGGCCGCACTCGCTACGAGCATTTCCTCAGTACTGGTCGTATGCTCGATTCCCCTGTTCGGCGCAATTTCTGACGCCACACAGAGGCGAAAGCCGTGGGTGGTCGGCTTTACACTCATCTCTGTAGTCATGGTGATCACAATGGGCATCATTGGCCAGACGATGGTACCGCTTATCGGCGAAGCAGTGAAGACTCCATCAGTTACATCGTATGCCCTTGCCGGTTTCCCAGCATTTGCGATCCTGACGGCCTTTATCCTCGCGAACTGGGCATACCAGGGTGCAATGCCGTTTTACAACGCGATGATGTTCGAGCTTGCCCCGCCTCATGAGATCGGACGGCTTTCGGGCATTGGCACCGGTCTTGGCTACATAGGCTCCATAGTAGGCGTATTGCTGGTATCACCGTTCTTCAACGGCGCGATGCCAATCGTCGGGAGTCTTCCTGACAACGTCATGAGTCTGCTGAGAAAAGTGCCGTTTACAGCCAATGCCGGGCGGGTATCGACATTCGTACCCACTGCCCTCTTGTTCCTGCTGTTTTCGCTCCCGCTTTTTTTGTTCTGCAGAGACCACAACATCATCGCGGGCACAAAACGAATAGCATGGAAGGAGGCGTTCGCCGGTGTGGTAGAAACCATTAGGGATTCGAAGAAATACCCCGGTGCTCTCCGATTTTTACTCGCGTCGTTTCTCTATCAGGATGCAATCGGTACGATCATCGGGTACATGGCTATTTACGCGGTCAAGGCGATGGGGTTCGAGAAGGGTTCCGAGGTGACTCTGTTCGTTGTGCTAACTGTACCGGCTGCAGTGGGGAGTTTTTTTATTGGCCGTCTTGTTGACCGGATCGGCCCAAAGAAGAGTCTCGTATTCGTCATTACGGGGTGGGTGATTCTTCTCATTGCCATGATCGTAGTGCCAAACAGGTTGGCATTCTGGCTCGTCGGAGGCGGTATCGGTCTGATCTTCGGAGGTGTTGCGACAGCCGAGCGACCTTTGCTTCTAACACTGGTTCCGGACGTTGAGGCCGCCCGATTTTTCAGCCTGATGGTTTTATCATCGCGAGCTGCTGCCATTGCCGGACCGCTCATCTGGGGCTGGACAGTTGACGGGTTTCTTCCATCATTTGGAGTCGGTTTCGCCTATCGAGCTGCAGTGGTAACAGTTGTAGTCAGCATGTTTCTGTCACTCGTGCTGTTGTGGAAAGTGCCCGACAAATGGCGGAAGCATTCCCCGGCATGATCTACAGCATCCTGCGATGGTTTACGGGAATTGCGCTCCACTGGTTCTATTCGAGCATCCAGATAATCGGGAAAGATAGAATCCCTACAAAGGGCCCCGTTTTGCTGGCGGCCAGCCACCATAACGCTCTTGTGGACGCGCTAATTGCCGGATGGATCTCACCACGACGGTTGACGCTCACGGCGAAGGCAACATTGATGGACAATGCATTTCTCGCATGGCTTTTTCCTGTTATTGGCGTGGTTCCCCTTCGACGAGCAAGTGACGAGAGAACACTGAGAAACGCCAACCCTTCCGATGTACAACGAAATGCAGGCGCTTTCGAAAGCATTCTCGATGTGCTTCAGCAGGACGGAATGGTGCTCATTTTCCCCGAAGGTAAAAGCCACAGCGATCCGGTACTCGCTCCACTCAAGACCGGAGTGTCCCGAATCGCACTGGAGGCACGGAACACGCGGCAAATACGCGGCCTGCAAATCATCCCGCTTGGACTCAGCTTCGAGGAGAAGGGAAAACCGGGAACAGCGGTGCTGGCGGAAGTCGGAGAGCCGGTTTCAATGGACGATCAAGGAGCGATTGGAGTGGAGGCTCTCACACTCACCATCGCTGAACGTCTTGCCGCAGTGTCACTAAAGCTCCCTCATCCCTCTCCCGATCGCGAGGCCGTCAAGCGCCGGGGTGGGATTCGACTTGCGTCGCCACTCGCAGCCTGGGGCGAGCTTACCCACAGGTATGTGATCAACTACGCTCGCGACTTTGCTGTCAGGAAAAGCCGAAGTCCTGATGATCCCGCAATGCTCACCATCATCTTCGCTCTCCTTTTTATCCTCACTGCTTACGTTGCTCAGTTCGCTGTTGTGGCGCTCCTCCTGAATCCGTGGTGGGCAGCGTTATATGTCGCGACTCTTCCAGCGGGTGCGTACGCTGCAGCATTCAGATCCCACCGTAAGCCGGTCGACTAAGAAGGTCGCAGTTGATCTCGACTCTATTTAGTCTCCAGCCAGTTCGCGCCAGTTCCTATGTCGACGACGAGCGGCACCGATAGTTCAGCCGCATTTTCCATTTGACTCTTCACGAGAGCAGTGACCACGTCGAGCTCGTCCGGAGGTACCTCGAACACGAGCTCATCATGGACCTGGAGAAGCATCTTTGCCGAGTGACCATTCTCATGAAGCGCATCGTGAATGCGGATCATCGCGATCTTG
Organism: Gemmatimonadaceae bacterium; assembly: GCA_036262655.1. GTDB lineage: Bacteria > Gemmatimonadota > Gemmatimonadetes > Gemmatimonadales > Gemmatimonadaceae > UBA4720. Next base: position 4,702 of record DATAIM010000165.1, read on the forward strand.
ATCAGGTCAGCCGCTGATCCCTGAATCGGGGAATTTGCAGCAGCGCGTTCCCCAAATGCCCGGATGTTGAAGTTTCGCTCGCGTAGCTCCGGGATGTAGCGCCGGCGTCCGAATAAGGTCGTGACGTATCCATGCTGGCGGGCAAATTCCACACTCGAATCCAGATAAGCCCGGATTCCGCCAAAACGCTCGAAATACTTCGCGATGAACTGCCTGGCTTCGGCATGTTCGATCTTGAGTTGCCGGGAAAGCGCATGCGCTCCCTGTCCGTAGATGGTCGCAAAGTTGATCGTCTTCGCGCGGGCGCGCATGTCGCCTGTAACTTCCTCGAGAGCTACATCGAAGATGATAGCCGCGGTTTGACGATGGATGTCGCCACCAGCTCTGAACGCATCCACGAACGCGGGGTCTTGAGACAAATGGGCAAGAAGGCGCAGCTCTATCTGTGAGTAATCGGCTGCCATAAGAGTCCAGCCGGGTCGCGGAATAAACCCGCGCCGAATGTCACGCCCAAGCTCGCGTCGAATTGGAATGTTTTGAAGGTTCGGATCACTGGAGGAGAGACGCCCTGTTGCGGCAACAGTCTGACTGTAGGACGTATGCAGCCGCCCGGTTTGCGGGTTGACCATCACTGGCAGCGCGTCCAGGTAGGTGCTTTCGAGCTTGGCAAGCTCGCGGTACTCCATCAGCAGCCCTGGCAGGACATGTCCGGCATCCGCCAGCTCCTGGAGGACGCTCGCATCAGTGGACGGTCCAGTACTCGTTTTCTTGAGCGTAGGAAGTCCGAGTCTCGAAAACAGAATCTCACGTAGCTGCGGGTTGGAGTTGATGTTGAACTCCGTTCCCGCTTCACCGTAGATCTGTTTCTCAACAGCCTCGCGCTCCCGGCGGAATCTCTCCTTCAGCGACCGGAACCACTGAATGTCGATTGTTATGCCTGTCCACTCGACGTCCGCAAGCACGCATACGAGCGGAACTTCGATGTTCTCGAGGAGCGGCCGCACTTCGGAGCTGTCCAGCTGCGGCTCGAACATCTCGCGGATCCGGAGTACCATGTCCGCGTCTTCGCACGAATAGTCTCTTGCAGCATCGACGGGACACTGGTCGAACGGAATTGCGGATTTTCCTTTCCCACACAGATCCGTGTATGATGTCATCGAATGATCGAGGAACTCGAGCGCGAGAACATCGAGTCCGTGTGATCGCCTGCCGGGATCGAGCACGTAGCTCGCGAGCATTGTATCGAAGTCGAGTCCCTTGAAGTCGATCCCGGCGCGACGCAATACGAGAACATCGTACTTTGAATTCTGGGCGGCCTTTCGCACCGCAGGATCTTCGAGAAGATCCTTCAACGGTCTCATCTCGGCAGAGCCGATATCGGGGAGATTCGTGACAGGAGTTCGATTCCCACGACGGGCGATCATTTCTCCTGCCAGTCCACGCTGTGCAGCAGCTGGCTTGGCCGGGGGGCGTTGTGGCTTCGGAGGAAGGGGCTCATCGCCACCCCTGATAAGCCCGCGATCCTCCGGCGCATCAGTCGGCGACCGGTCTCCCGCAGCATCGACAAGCAGCTCACCCTGATCGCCGTGCCAGCTCGAGTGACGAAGGGGCAGATAATACGCCTCACCGGGTGCAATGCCGATTGCGAGCGAGATGAGTGTCGAGCGTAGTGGATCCGATTCAACGAGGGCGTCCGCGTGCACCACTGTTTCAGTGCCAACGGAAATCATTCCGGCGGTGCGGGCTTTGACGACGAGTGCCTCGACGTCACTCACTGTATCAACTGTCGTATACGAAACTTTCTTGACAACGACTTCAGGTTGAGCTGTGAGGGAGGGGGGTAAGGGAGCTTGAGCAGCGAGTGCAGCAACGTTCTTCGCCAGTGAATGAAACTCGAGCTCGACATAAAGGTCCCGCAGGCCCGAATAGTCGGGCTCGTGCAGGATCATCGTTTCAGGATCGAACGCAACAGCTAGATTGTTGCGAATTGTTACTAATTCTTTAGAAAGGCGTGCGTTATCAGCATACTGGAGCAATGCTTCACGCGGGCGTTTCTTGGTGATCTCGTGAGTGTGCTCGAGAATCGATTCGAGGCTCCCGTATTTCGACACCAGTTCACATGCTGTTTTATCACCAATACCCTTGACCCCTGGAACATTGTCGGATGAGTCGCCCACCAGGGCAAGGTAGTCAACGACGAACTCCGGAGGAACGCCCAGGCGTTCAGCTGCGTTTTCCATTCCGACCCAGTGCTCTTCAACACCGGCTGGCCCGCCTCGTCCAGGGTTCAGAAGCCAGACGCCTGGTCTGACAAGCTGCTGAAAATCCTTGTCACCAGAAACCACTACTACATTGATGTTCTTTTCGAGACCTTTTGACACGAGAGTTCCGATGACATCGTCAGCTTCGAAGCCGGGCAGGGAAACGATCGGAATTCGGTAAGCTTCGAGCAGCTGGCAGATTCTGTCCATTCCGCGGTCGAAATCAGCCTGAAGCTCCTCTGTAAGCTTCTCGCGTGTTGCCTTGTAAGCCGGATAAGTCTCGTGGCGGAACGACAATCCGGAGTCGTGAACCCAGGCGAGATAATCGGGCTTGTGCTTCTCAAGAAGCCGCTGAATGAAGTTCGAAATACCCCAGACAGCAGATGTGTTTTCGCCTTTGCTCGTCGTTAGTGGGCGGGAGATCAGCGCATAGAAGGCGCGGTAGATCAGCGCATAGCCATCGACGAGAAATAGCCGGGGTGATTCTGGAAGCTGCATGTTTCAATATAAAGTGCCCCTGTCTCGACGCTCAGCGTGGACAGG
>DATAIM010000166.1:0-3963 GCA_036262655.1 Gemmatimonadaceae bacterium
GGAAGCGTCTCGTTGATCGAGCGGTTCAGGGTCTCGTACAGAGTTTCCTTCCTTCCCTTTCGCAGGTTTTCGCGAACGCGGTCGAAGATGATGATCGTATCGTTGAGCGAGTAACCGATAACCGTCAGGATCGCCGCCACGACGGTGAGTGACACCTCGAGGTGCAGCAGCTTGAGGAAGGCCAGCGTGGTGAAGACGTCATGTCCGGTCGCGATGAGAGCGGCGACCCCGAAGCGCCACTCGAAGCGAATGGCGAGATAGACCGTGGTCACCAGGAAGGACAGAAGCATCGCAATGACAGCGTCCCGGCGGAGCTCATCTCCGACGCGCGGTCCCACCGCTTCGGTGCGAACCACGCGAACCTGCCCGGGACCGTACTTGGCGGCGAGAACCTTTTCGATAGACTTGGAAACACTCTCGGCGCCTGTCGTCGCAGCACCGCGCTGCTCTGCCTCCTGCGCGCGTATCGTGTATTCCCGATTGGTGCCGAACTGCTGAATCTCGGCGCCGGTGATTCCGGCCTGATCGAGAGAACGCCTGAGCGCACCGACATCGACGGGCCTGGCGAACTCCACCTGCATCATCGTCCCGCTGGTGAACTCGATGCTGTAGTTGATCCCTTTCAGCGCGAGCGATCCGACGCCCAGAAGGATAAAGGCGGCGGTCAGTCCCACCGCCCATTTCCACCAGCGGATGAAGTCGATATTGGTGTCGTGAAGTATGCGAAGCATCAGATGCTCAGTGCCTGTGTGCTGTGTGAGCGGTTGAGCCAGATCATATAGAAGGTTCGCACTACGAAGATCGAGGTAATCATCGAGGCCGCGATACCGGCGAGAAGAGTGACTGCGAACCCGCGCACCGGACCGGTGCCGTATTGATAGAGAACCGCAGCCGTGAGCGCTGTAGAGACGTTGGAGTCGATGATTGCGCTCATCGCGTGCTTGAACCCTTCATCCACCGCGGTTCGGACGGTCTTGCCGTGGTTCAACTCTTCGCGAATGCGCTCGAAGATCAGAACGTTGGCGTCAACCGCGATTCCGACCGAGAGGACGAAGCCGGCGAGTCCGGGCAAGGTAAGGACGGCACCAAACCCGGCGAGCGCGGCCAGCGTGAAGAGGACGTAAAGAACGAGCGCGAGAACCGACAGCACTCCGCTGAACCGATAATAGCCGATCATGATGACGATGATCAGGACGATCGCGATGATTCCGGCGATCATGCCCGCCCGAACCGAGTCCTGGCCGAGGCTCGCCCCGATCGAGCGAACCTCTGCGATCTTGAGCGGCGTCGGCAGTGAGCCCGCACGAAGCACGAGCGCAAGATCCGAGGCTGCCTGAAGATCACGTCCACCCATGGTGATCTGGCCGCGGCTGCCGATCGCACTCTGAATGACGGGCGGGCGGCCCATCACACGATCGTCGAGAACGATCGCCATGAAGTCCTTGATGTGCTTGGACGTCTCGTTCCGGAACTTCCGGCCCCCCTCGTTGTTGAACTGGAACTCGACGATCGTACCTTCCGTGGGAGACGTGTTCGGCTTGGCATCAATGAGGTTTTCACCCGTGATGATCGGACGCGCGTCAAGGACATACATCGACCGATACAGCCTGGTTGCGAGCTGGGCCGAGTCGTTACCAAAGCGAATGACTTTTCCGGGAGGCAGGGCGGCCTGTACGTCAGGCATCGCGAGATACTTCTCGAGAATGGGCATGTCGGAGTCGGCGACGAAGTACTCGCCCGGAATTCCCTGCCCCTGCTGGATGAGCTTCGAGAATGGCCCGCCTGTGGAAGCTGCCGCGGTATCTGCCTTCGTGGAATCGGACGACGCTGCCTTCTGGCTGGTGTCTTTTGTAAACAGCTCGGTGGGACTCGCCGGCCGGGCCGTGCGGGCTGTATCGCCGGGGACAAGGGTCGCAACAGCGGCACCCTTGTTCTTGACAGCCGCATCCAGACGCGGGAGTGCCTTCTCCAGCGCGCCCGTTTCATCGGTGATCTGGAACTGAAGGAAGGCCGACTTCTGCACGACTTCCTGCGCGCGCTGGGGATCGTCTATTCCCGGGAGCTCGACGATGATGCGGTCGTTTCCAGATTTCTGAACAAGCGGCTCGGATACGCCGAACTGATCGATACGGGTACGGACGACGGTGAGCGCCCGATCGAGGGCGTCACTCTTGTTCGGTACGGCGCCCTTCGATTCATCGACCTCGAGCGCCAGGTGCATCCCGCCCTGCAAATCGAGCCCGCGCTTGAGGGGTACGCGCCGCACGGTGTCGTACACGAAACCGTTGGGCCCTTTGACGCGCTCCTTTACGTTCCGCGGGAAAAGTGCTGCCGCCGAAGCTAGAATCAGCCCGACGATTATGAGAATACGGTACTTCAGGGTCATGCGGCTGAAGGGGTAAGATTGCCTGTTCTGCCAGAGCCTTTAAGGTTACCGGAGCGAGCGAAGGGAGTCAACGCGCGGAGCGCAGTGTCACGATCCCTTTCAAGCTGCTTGACCAGCTCCCCGGCGTCGGCGAACCGGCGCGTCTCGCGCAGGAATTCGACGAAGTCAATTCGAATCCGCATGTCGTAGAAATTCGCCGACACATTGAACAGGTGTGCCTCAATTGACACTTCCATGTCACCAAAAGTTGGCCGGGGCCCAAGGTTCAGCATTCCCCCGAACCTTCCGATCGGTGTCTGCACCATGACGGCGTAAACACCGTGAGGCGGTAGAAGCTTGCGCGGGGGCGGGCCTGAGAGATTGATCGTGGCAAACCCGAGATCCCGTCCACGGGCATTTCCGCCGACGACCGTTCCGGAAATGGAGTAGAGGCGCCCAAGTCCCTCGGCCGCGCGATCGAGATCGCCACCGGCGACGGCACGCCGAATAGATGTGGACGACACGTGCTGGCCGTCCCCGAGCGAAACCGGCTCGACTACATCGACGCGAAACTCGCGCGCGGCTCCGAGCGATTTCAGCACCTCGACATTGCCTGCCCGCCGATGCCCGAAACCGTGATCGTAGCCAATGAGGAGCTCATCCATCCGGAACCTCGCACGAAGAATCCTGTCGACGAACTCGTCCGCTCCGTATTGCGCGAGGCCAGCCGTGAACGGCACTAGCGCGAAATAATCGAGTCCGGTTTCAGCGATCACTTCGAGCTTTTCCTCGCTCGTCGTAAGCAGCCGGGGAGCGGCGGCGGGGTTCACGACTTCGAGGGGATGGGGATCAAAGCTGACGAGCAGACTCGGCAGCTTTTTTTCCTCTGCTCGTGCGACAAGCCGGCTGATGACGTCAAGATGTCCACGGTGCACGCCATCGAACGTCCCGACGGTAACGACGGTCCCCGCGACTGTCGGCGGAAGGCCCGATTCGCCCGCTCCCCCTCGGACTTCAGACACGGGTGGCCACCACACTGAGCTTGAGCGGCTCGGGCTGCCTGCTCTTTATCTCGTCCATGGTAAGGGCGTCACGAACGTCGTACGGTCCGCACGTCGTCCTTCTGAGTCCTGAAAGGTGAGCTGCGCTTCCCGCTGCCCTTCCGAGATCGCGCGCGAGTGCCCTGATGAATGTCCCCGTTCCGCACACAATTCGCACGTCTAGCTCCGCGGGGCGCGAGGCGAGAACAGTCCATTCGTCCACTCGAACGTCCACTGGTGCGACCTCGATCGGCGTCCCACGTCGTGCCGCATCGTATGCTCGTGTTCCGTCCACCGACTTCGCTGAATACGCGGGAGGGACCTGGGAGATCGTTCCCGTGAATGCCGGCAGGGCGGCGGTGATTACGGACAGCGATGGGACCTCAGCTTCACGAATCACCTTGCCGGTACAATCGTCAGTATCTGTTTCCGCGCCAAAGGTGATCGTCGCATCATAGATTTTCGGGTCCGTTACGATGAACGTCGCAAGTCGCGTAGCGTGACCGAGCAGTAGAAGCAGGAGTCCTGTGGCGAAAGGATCGAGAGTGCCTAGGTGAC
>DATAIM010000167.1:0-3727 GCA_036262655.1 Gemmatimonadaceae bacterium
CAGATCTCGAAAAAATCCTGCGTGGACGCCAGGTAGTCATTCAGAAAGACTGCGGCGGTTGTCACGGGGGCGGACCAAATCCGAGTGCGAAAGGTTACCTCATCGGGATGACGGGCCCTGATGGGGAAACCAAGATTGGCCCCTTCAAGACGAGAGTCCGGAATCTTACCCCCGACAATACGACGGGGCTTGGACGATTCACCGAGCGGCAGATCTTCAACGCGCTCCGCTATGGCCTCCGACCCGGTGAAACTCCGGATGTCGAAATCACGTCGACGGTTCCCGGCCAGGGCAACTTCCCTCTCAACCCGAAATACCTGGCGCCGCCGATGCCCTGGCCCAGCTGGCGTCATACGCCGGACGCAGATCTATGGGCAATCGCTGCCTACCTGAAGCGCGGACTCAAACCCGTTGCCAACAAGGTGCCTGATAGCGAGGGACCTCCCGACTTCTGGGCGAGCGAATACACAGTCGCGAAGATCGGGCCGCATCCCCCATATCCCTTCCCCACAGAGAACGAGAAGCGATAGCGCTCAGCCGTTTGTAGAGGCAGCCAGGCCCTTGCGAGCCCTCTCGACCCACAACGGCGGAGGGCTCGAGGGCAGCGCTGGACGCCGCTCGCAACGCACGGCTATCTTGAAGCCGCGTCATCCCTCCCAGCACCTCGCGTCCGCCCGCATGTCCGACCGACAGCCTGCACAGATCGGGAAATACCAGATTGTCGAGCTCGTAGGCGAGGGCGCGATGGGCGTCGTCTACCGCGCAACCGACTCGGTACTGGGGCGGACGGTAGCAATCAAGGTCATGAACGCGTCCATCGCGCGACAGGAAGATCTCCGGCAGCGATTCCTGCGCGAAGCACAGGCCGCCGGATCTCTCCAGCACCCAAACGTCGTCACGATATACGACCTCGGGGAACTTGACGGCCATCTGTTCATCGCGATGGAGTACGTGCACGGCACAGACCTCGAGAAGCTGATGGAATTGAGGGAGCCGCTTAGCCTCCAGTCCAAGCTCGACATCATCATCGACGTTCTCACCGGTCTCGCCTACGCGCATCGAAGAGGAATTGTCCACCGCGATATCAAGCCCGCCAACATCCGCGTCGAGGAAGACGGGCGCGCAAAGATCATGGACTTCGGAGTCGCTCACCTGGCCTCGTCGAGCATTACCCGCACGGGTCTCGTTGTCGGTACCCCGAGCTACATGGCACCCGAGCAGGTAATGGGAGGCAAGGCGCTGCCTGAAACGGACATCTTCGCCGTCGGCGCAGTCCTCTATCAGCTCCTTACCGGTGACAAACCATTCGAGGCGCCCACTCTCCAGAGTCTGTTCTACAAGATTGTCACCGACATGCCGCGCCCCGTTGCCGAGATCATGCCGGGGCTGCCACCGGCTCTCGACAGAATTACGCGCAAGGCGCTCGCAAAAGATCCCGCCCAGCGGTACAACACCGCACTCGAGATGGCGAACGAGATCACGCGCGTGCGGGCGGAGCTGAGTGGCGCGCCGTATCCTGCAACCGTTTCGCTCGAGACGGCGGCGGTCACCAGGTCAGCGGCGGAAGCAGCGCTCAGGGATGAGACTTCCGCCGCCCCTGGAAGCGTACCTGTCAACATTTCTTCACGCCGCATCCCACCGAGAGCTTTGGGCGCAGCTGGTGTTGCTGGGATCCTGTTGCTCGGTTGGGTCGCCCTTGCGAGGGGCCGTAATCCGACCGTGAACGAATCAGGTCTGAAAGACTCGGAACTCACGCAAGCTGCGCCTGCCTCTGCGTCCGTAAACGACAGCATCGTCGCGTCTGTGCCTTCCGCGACCGGTCCAGGACAGATTTCAGCGAAGCCGACTGGTACGGCTCCGGCGGAGCCTGCGGCATCACCGAGTGCATCGGCCGCGGCACCTGAGACGCGTGCAGTGCCGACTGAACGGCGGCCCGACAAAAGCCTGCGTGAAAAACAATCCACGATAGACCGCGTTCGTGAAGCGATGCAGAAGAAAGCATCGCAAAAGAGCGCGACGCCACCCGAGCGGTCAGTTACACGACCCGCTCCCTCGGTAAGGGCGCCAGCCGTCGCACCGCCACCAGTCATCGCTCGGCAAGCGCCCCGTGACATCGGCCCCCGGGTTCCTGCGGCCCTGCCTGTTCGTCCGCAGCCCGCGCCGCCTCCTGACCCGACTCCCCCGAAGGTGGAGAACGCCGCGTCGGAGATCGCTGGTGTGGTCGCCGCCTACGCGCGTGCCATCGAATCCCGTGACATCGCCGCTGTCCGCCGTGCATACCCTGGACTCACGGCCGAGCAGGCGCGTGGCTTCGAGCAGTTCTTCGAATCGACGCGCTCTATCAACGTGACTTTCCGCGTCGTAGGCCTCGAGACGAGCGGGAACTCCGCAGACGCGAGACTCGTCGGCACTTACGAGTACACCACCACGGGCTCGCGAACCGAGAAACAGCCGGTCAGCTTCGCAGCCACCCTGCGGAGCGATGGGTCCTCGTGGAGGCTCGTCTCCGTCCGCTGATTCACCGACGCGTCAGAAATTGTATTCGATGCCGCCGGTGTAGATCAGGTCAGCGCGCAGCCCGCCGCGATTCAGCGGGAAAAGCGTGTTGAGAACGAGGGTGATATTCCGCTTCGGGATCAACTTGAATCCAAACGATCCATTCACGATGTCGTCTCGAACGTCCGGTATTTGAGTTGGTACGAGCGAGCGGCGGAAAGGTGACTCGTACGAGACCGTGGCCGGCAGCTTTAGATGGCTGTCACCTACCTGGAGCTCCGAGACCAGGTCAGCCGCGAGAGTTACTCCACCGGAAAGCCGGTGATCAAAGCCCACTGTTCCGAGAACAGCATCGTTCTGCTCCTTCGCCGCACGAAAGAGATAGCCGACGTTCGCATGGGGAGAGAAATCCCCGAAGCGGGAGCCAAGAACAACGAGTGTTCTTGAAGAGAATGACCCCGCGCCGAGAAGATCCTTCTTGCTGCCGGTAGGGAACCGCGCATCCAGAAGGAAGGCGATGCTGTTCTTCGGCGTGTCGCGCATGTTCGCCTTCAATCGCATTGCCACGTCACCGAGTCCCGTAGCGGAGCCTTCCGTCTGCCGGCTGGCGCTGAGGACAGGATTCGTCGCGGTGCCGGCGAAAAAGTGATTGGCGGTCGTCCCGCCGAACGGCACCATCTGAGCGAAGCTTGTGCCCTCCATATGCGCCTGCACGATCGGCACGACGAAGCCGATGTCGAGCCGATCAGTAACGCCGTACGTCGCGTACAACGAGTTGACGCGCACGTCGAGATCGACGGACAGCTTGAAAGCCATCACGTCATTCTCGAACGTCGGAACTCCATACTTCGCGCAGTCGGCACCGAAGGTGGTGGAGCACCCTGGAAAATCCACGTTCTGGTGCGTGAACGTGAGGTTGATGTTCCGCATGTCGACACCGCGAAGCGTAGAAAAGCGGAAGCCGCTCCGATTCATCCCCGCAAGGATTCTCCCGCGCCCGAGCGTCTGCGGGCGCTCGGCGAAGATCGGCCCTGCTGAGGTCGACGTTCGCGTGGGCACTCCCCCGACGAACCTGAACGTCTCGGCTCCGCTGGTGGATCCGATCGGCATGTTCGATACGTTGCTGGCAAGTGCATCGGTGATGAACGCTATCACCGCGAAGTTTCCGGCCGCGGAAGCGGGAACGAAGTGACTGCCGTGCGCCTGAAGGTTCGCGGGATTGTTTGGATCG
>DATAIM010000168.1:0-5849 GCA_036262655.1 Gemmatimonadaceae bacterium
GACGAGCCACTCGAGACGATCCGCGAAGCGAATATCGCCAAGCATGTTCCGCTGATCGAGCGCGCGGCGAGTGAAGGCGTCCAGATAATCTGTATGCAGGAGATTTTTACGGGGCCGTATTTCTGTGCCGAGCAGACGACCCGTTGGTACGACTCGACCGAGGCAATCCCTGACGGTCCAACAACAAGGCTGATGCAGGAGCTCGCGAAGCGGCACAACATGGTGATCGTGGTGCCGATCTACGAGGAAGAGTCGCCCGGCGTTTACTACAACACAGCAGCTGTGATCGACGCTGACGGAACGTACCTCGGGAAATATCGGAAAAACCACATACCGCACGTCGCGCCCGGATTCTGGGAAAAGTTCTACTTCAAGCCAGGCAACCTCGGCTATCCCGTTTTCAAGACGGCGTACGCCGACGTCGGTGTGTACATCTGCTACGACCGCCACTTCCCCGAAGGCGCGCGGGCGCTGGGGTTGAATGGGGCCGAGATAGTGTTCAATCCATCGGCTACCGTCGCGGGACTTTCGGAATACCTGTGGAAGCTCGAGCAGCCCGCACATGCGGTGGCAAATGCGTATTTCATCGGAGCGATCAACCGCGTCGGCCACGAGCAGCCGTGGGACATCGGTGAGTTTTACGGCCAGAGCTACTTCTGTGACCCGCGCGGACAGTTTCTCGCCACAGCGACCCGCGACAAAACAGAGTTGATCACCGCCGAGCTGGACTTCGACAAGATCCGGGAAGTGAGGAATACCTGGCAGTTCTATCGGGACCGCCGGCCGGAGACATACGACGAGCTGGTGACGCCATGAAGTGCGTGATTGTCACGGCTCTTGCCGTCGCAACCGTCAGTGCCTCGGTCTTCGCGCAGCCCGCTAGCCGAACGGTCGTGATTCGCGCGACCGACTATGCGTTCCAGTTCCCCGCAAACATGCCGGCGGGTCGCACGACTTTTGTGCTGGAGAATACCGGGAAGGTCCGGCATGAGCTGAACATCACGCTTCTCAAGCCGGGTGTATCGATCGATACGTTCATGAAGACGGTTCGTGCGAACGAAACCACGCAGTCGCTGATCGTCGGACCTGTCGGCGTACTGTTCGCCAAACCGGGTGAGCGCAGCGCGGCGGGACTCACCGTCGATCTCAAGACCGGCCAGCAGTACGCGGCGATATGCATCTTCCGCGATTCAGCAAAGGCTCCGCGGCACTATGACATGGGTATGTACTCACTCCTGACGGTGGGTTCGGGAAGAGAGAAACCTGCCCGCGCCTCCATGGTTCCGACTGACACCATAGTGGGGACTGATTACGCGTACCAGTATCCCCGCACCCTTTCACCGGGGCGACACCGCTTTGCATTCCGGAATGATGGGAAAATGCGACACGAGCTTTCGTTCATCCTTCTGAAGCCTGGCGTCACACTCCAGAAGATGCAGGAGACCGAAAAGGCGGGCGGCGACGTCGACTCGTTGATTGACAAGGACCTCGGCCTGCTCCATTCCCGCGGGGGGTCAAGGCCTGTCGGCGTGCTCGAATTCGATCTGCTGCCGGGCAGGGAGTATGTGATCGCATGCTTCTTCAAGGACGACGACAAGGCTCCCGAGCATTACACACTGGGGATGTTCGGTAACATCCGCGTATCCGGCAACGCTGCTCAGTGAGTGAAACAGGGTTCGGGGACTTCGACAGCTACGAGGCGCTCGCTCTCCGTACTGCGTCAGGGGAGAGCGTCGTGAGCCAGACGGCAATGCTCAACGCTGCCGCCCTCGGCCTCTCCGGCGAGTCAGGAGAAATCGCCGACCACGTGAAGAAAGTGATATTTCACGGTCATCCGCTGGACGATGCAACGCGCGACAAGATCGCGAAGGAGATCGGTGACATCCTCTGGTATTGCGCCATGGGCGCGAGAGGGCTTGGGCTCGGGCTCGGCGACATCGCGAGGATGAACGTCGAGAAGTTGACGAAGCGATATCCCGACGGCTTCAGCACCGACAGAAGCCTCAACCGGCCACATGGTTAAACGATCTCGAACGACGTTGTAGTGACTCGAGTCGGATACATCTCTACGGCGACCATCAGGTGGACTGAGACCGGGGAGTGCGGATTATTAACGCTCTGTGAACGCCGCATTAAGGCTCGCCCGCCGGATTCATTACGAGTCGATGAATCCCTCCCAATCGTGTAGCGCGCGGTGCCTCTCCCGCCTTAGCTATTGGTCAACAAGGAGCCGATATGCTGACCACTCTGCTGGAATCGAAATCAGAACGGGATGGTAACAAGGCAATTACTGCTGCAAACGTGCAATTCCGGAAATGCGTTTCAAGGCTGCACGTATCGGCCGCCGCGCGGTGCCGCAGACTGTTCAGCAGCTGTTTGTATTCAGACTCGACAGATAGAAGATCCAGGCGGGGCGGTTCTCTGGATCTACGAGACCGATCCAACGAACTCGCGCGCTGCATTCACAACCGAATGGCGTACCTCCTCGATCGTCCCGGTGATGAGCGCACCCGATGCCCGTGCGTGGCCTCCGCCCCCAAACTGGCGTGCGAATTCGTTCACGTTCACGTCACCGGTACTGCGGAATGAAACCTTGATTTTCCCGTGGCCGAGGTCACGGAAGAAAATCGCCATCCTCGTCCCTCCAACCGACCTGGGATGCTCGGCCAGACCCTCGAGATCCTCGGACTTGAGGCCGTATTCTTCCGCAGCGCCTGCGGCGACAGAGATCCATGAGATTCCGTAAGCCGGATCGACCTCGAGTGTGGCGAGCGCGTCACGCAGCAGATGAAGCCGTCCAATTGGATGAGATGCATAGAGGCGACGGTACATCTCTTCCGGCTCGACGCCGGCGGCAAGCAGTTGTGATGCGATAGCGAGGCAGCGTGCGGACGTGTTGCTGAACCTGAACCCCCCGGTGTCCGTCAGGATCGCAACGTAAAGGCCAACCGCTATCTGGGGAGTGATCTCGACTCCGAGAGTTACGGCCAGGTCATATATCAGCTCGCCGGTGGCGCAAGCTGTGGTATCGGCGAGTATCTCGCCGCCGGGCGGCTCATCGCTCGGGATGTGATGATCTATGACGAGCCTCGGAACGTCGAGACGGCGAACCGTCTCCGCCAGAACGCCGAGTCGTTTCACGTCGCTGATGTCTAGCACGACGAGCAGGCCTGCTTTCCTGAGACCCGCCGGACCTTCCCGCGTTGCATCGACGACATCTTCGCCGAGGAGGAAGTCGAAGGTCTCGGGCCAGGGCGTTGGGTTTATGATCCGCACCCTCATGCCCATGGCCGCTAGTATTCTCGCGAGTGCGCATTCCGACCCGCATCCGTCACCATCGGCGTTGATGTGGGTGGACAAAACGACAGAGCGCCCCGCGCGAAACTCTCGCGCGAGACGCTCTATCGCTTTTTTACGGTCGTCCGATACGGTTAGGAGATCAACCACTCGCAGCAGTACTGCCGATCCGCGAATGCGCCTTTCCGTAGAGGAAGTAGATGAGCAGGCCGATGATGAGCCAGACGATCAGCCGGACCCACGTGTCGCCGGGCAAGCTGTACATCATGTACCCGCAGATTGCGATGGCGAGGATGGGAACTATCGGAACGAGTGGCGTTCGGAACGGGCGCGGGATATCGGGACTCTTGCTGCGGAGCACGATGATTCCCGCGGAGACGATCACGAACGCCAGCAGCGTTCCAATGGAGACGAGCTCTCCCAGCAGGCCAATCGGAAACAGCCCCGCGATGACGGCGCAAACGGCACCGGTGAGAACCGTGGTGATGTACGGCGTTTTGAACTTCGGGTGAACCTTTCCGAAAACGGGCGGCAGCAGGCCATCCCGGGCCATCGAATAGAAGATTCGGGGCTGTGCCATCAGCATGACCAGCACCACTGACGCGAGACCGGCAATTGCTCCGATGTTGATGATCGGCCTGAGCCATGCGAGCGCAGGGCCTGCCGCCTCGATCGCGACAAACACCGGGTGCGGTACGTTCAGGTTCTTGTAGCTGGTCAAACCAGTCATCACGAGCGCCATCAGGATGTAAAGCACCGTACAGATGGCAAGCGATCCGAGAATTCCGATTGGCATGTCCCGCTGCGGGTTCTTCGCTTCCTGCGCTGCTGTCGATACGGCGTCGAACCCGATGTAGGCGAAGAAGATGACTGCCGCGCCTCGAACGATTCCGCTCCACCCGTACTGGCCGAACGTGCCGGTATTCTCGGGAACGAACGGGTGCCAGTTGTCGGAGTTAACGTACATGAAGCCGAAGCCGATCACGAGAAGGACGATCAGCATCTTCACGATGACAATGAGGTTGTTGAAGCGCGCCGACTCACGAATGCCGAGAACGAGGAGGATGGTCATCAGCCCGACCAGCACGATCGCCGGAACGTTGATCACGCCGTGTGTGACAGCATACTTCGTGGTGTCGCAGACCGACCCCACAGCGACCTTTATGACGTCGTTCGTCGACGGATCGTAGCAGATCTGCGACGCAACCAGGTCATGACTTCCCTGTACGTCGAGGGGCGCTCCGGTGAATTGCACCGGGATCCTGAAGCCGAGCTCGTTCATGAATGCCGAGAAGTATCCAGACCACCCGACGGCAACAGTCGCCGCTCCGAACAGGTACTCGAGAATAAGATCCCATCCGATGATCCACGCGATGAGCTCGCCCAGCGTGGCGTATCCATAGGTGTACGCGCTGCCCGCAATCGGAATCATGGCCGCGAATTCTGCGTAGCAGAGTCCGGCGAACAGGCAACCGAGCCCGGCCAGGATGAACGAGTACACAATGGCTGGACCAGCATATTGCGCGGCGGCGGTTCCCGTGAGAACGAAAATTCCGGCGCCGATGATCGCGCCGATTCCGAGCGTGGTGAGGTTCAGGGCGCCGAGCGCACGCCGTAGTGAATGCTCGGTATCTTCGGCGCCTGCTTCCGCCTGCAGCACGGCCACGCTTTTCTTGGACCAAATACCCATTCGAGAGTCTCCTGAAAACCGGCGTATGTGAAACGACTACGGGCCGGCGGGCGTGTTCAGGCCTGCCTGGCAGGGTCTTATTGTGTCGGCACAGCGAAAGCGTGCAGAAGTTGCCGTCGCTCAGCGCGGGTTGTCAAGCCGTTGAAATCGCTTACAAATCGCCCATTACGGGCTCCGCGGGCCTCTCGGAGATTCTTATGCGAGGGCTGATCGGCGCATGTCAGGCCGAATAGTTCGGCGCTTCGCGCGTAATGACTACATCGTGAGGATGCGATTCACGCAGACCGGCAGCCGTGATCCGCACGAACTCGGCGTCGTGGCGGAGCTGCTCGATGTCGGCACAGCCAACGTAACCCATTCCCGCGCGCAACCCGCCCACCATCTGGAAGATGACATCGCTCACGGGCCCTTTGTACGGCACGCGACCTTCGATTCCTTCCGGCACGAGCTTTCGCGGAGACATCTCTCCTTCCTGGAAGTAGCGGTCCGCGCTTCCCTCCTGCATCGCCGCCATGCTGCCCATCCCGCGGATGGTCTTGAACCGGCGCCCCTCCATGAGAAGCGATTCGCCGGGACTTTCTTCTGTGCCCGCGAGCATCGATCCCATCATCACGCTCGACGCGCCCGCCGCAATCGCCTTAACGATATCGCCTGAATACTTGATGCCCCCGTCGGCGATGACGGGAATGTCACCTGCGCCCTCGACGGCGTCGAACACTGCCGTGAGCTGCGGAACATCCACGCCAGTCACCACTCGCGTCGTGCATATCGACCCAGGACCTACACCAACCTTCACGGCGTCGACGCCTCGCTCGACTAGCGCGGCTGCCCCATCGCGCGTTGCAATGTTGCCCGCAACCAG
>DATAIM010000169.1:0-5710 GCA_036262655.1 Gemmatimonadaceae bacterium
CGTGACGGGGTGGTCAACGCGAGACGCGATCGCCGCTGGAATCGGCGTGGTTCACCAGCACTTCATGCTCGTACCCACGCTGACAGTCGCTGAAAACATCGTTCTCGGGATGGAGCCGGTTCAGGGGCTTCGGTTCGACTACGCGACTGCCCTTGCAAAAGTAAAAAAGCTGAGTGAAGAAACGGGCCTCGCCGTAGCAGCCGATCGAAAGGTCGCGCAGCTTTCTGTCGGCGAGGCGCAGCGCGTCGAGATCCTCAAAACTCTGTATCGCGGCGCCAGCATTCTCGTCCTGGACGAGCCGACGGCGGTGCTTTCGCCGCCGGAAGTCCGCGAGCTCTGGTCCGTTCTTCGCCGCCTGCGAGAGAGTGGCGGAACCATCGTACTGATCACGCATCGTCTCGACGAGGTGATCGAGATCTCCGATACGATCACCGTCATGCGCGCCGGCCAGACGGTCGAGCGGCTCACGACTTCAGGCACGACCGCGAGCCAGATCGCGAGAGCGATGGTCGGACGCGATGTCACGCTGACGTCCCGCGATGAATCGAGCGCGCTCGGGACCGCGTACACCGGCGAGCCGGTGGAACCAGGATTCAATCCGTCGGACGACATGACGTCGGCGATTCGCGTCGCCGATCTCGTTGTACTCGGCTCCCTCAATACGCGAGTGGTCGACGGTGTGACCTTCTCGATCAGGCCAGGCGAGATCCTCGGGATAGCCGGAGTCGAAGGCAATGGACAGACAGAGCTCATCGAGGCGCTTGCCGGTCTTCGCCCGCTTGTCTCCGGGACGATTCGCATCAATGGGCATGACGTTACGAGAGAAAACGTCGCTGAGCGGCGCCAGGCCGGGATGTCGCACATTCCGGAGGACAGACATCATCGCGGCCTGATCCTCGACTACTCTGTCGCGGACAATCTGGTACTTGGCCTCCAGGAGCAGTTCGCAAACCGCCAGGGACTTCTGAGCGGCCAGCGGATCGCCGAGAATGCGACGGCGCGAATCACGGAGTTCGATATTCGTCCCCCCGCGCCCGAGGTGCCTGCGCGCAATCTCTCCGGCGGTAACCAGCAGAAGGTAGTGATCGCGCGCGAGATGGGCCGGAGCTTCGGTGTTCTTCTGGCTTCCCAGCCGACTCGGGGTGTGGATGTCGGAGCTATCGAGTTCATCCACTCCCAGCTCCGCGAGGCGCGCGCTGCGGGAAAGGCGATCCTGCTCGTTTCCGCGGAGCTGAAGGAAGTGCTCGCGCTCTCCGACCGCATTGCCGTGATGTATCGCGGAAAGTTCTCGAAGATCGTGAATGCCTCGGAGGCGAGTGAAGAGTCACTCGGCGAATACATGACCGGCTCGAGGACGGAGACGGCGGCATGAGATCACGACTCCGAGAACAGCTCGAGGAAGCGCTCTTTCCGCCGATCGTCGCGCTGCTCGTTGCACTCATCTGCGGCGATCTTCTCATCATGAGTTATGGCCAGTCGCCGGCGACTGTCTACCGGCTCCTGCTCGAAGGTACGTGGGGCAACGCGTACGGTTTCGGTCAGGTCATCTACAAAGCCACAACGCTGATATTCACCGGTCTTTCAGTATCCCTCGCATTACGCGCTGGATTATTCAACGTCGGAGCCGAAGGCCAGCTTGCAGCTGGAGGGTTTCTGGCGGCTCTGGCGGGACTCGGCCTTTCGCCGTCAATGCCCGGTCTCATCTCCATTCCTCTCTGCCTGCTTGCCGCGGCGGTCGGGGGTGGGATCGTCGGCGCTATCCCGGGCTGGCTCAAGATAAGGTTCGGAGCACATGAAGTAATCGTCACCATCATGCTCAACTTCGTGGTCCTGGCGCTGCTCAACTACATAGTGGCCGCCCGGCTCCATATTCCGGAAACGCTGCACACTCCTCCGATTGGAACAGGCGCAATTCCCCGCCTCGACTCATTCATCCCCGCGTTTCACGGCTCCGCCGCAAACCTCACTATCGTCATAGCTCTTCTCGCCGCGGCCGCTGTATGGGTTTACCTGTTCAGAGGCAAGCGCGGGTTCGAGCTGCGCGCGGTTGGTCTCCAGGCCGAGGCTGCTGAATACGGTGGTGTCAGCGTCGGCGGCATCTGGATGCGCGCGATGATTGTTTCGGGGGCGCTCGCCGGGATCGGCGGCATCAACTACGTGCTTGGATACAAGCAGTACTATGAGGAAGGATTTGCCGGCGGTGCGGGATTTCTCGGAATCGCCGTTGCGCTGGTGGGACGGAATCACCCGGTCGGTGTCGTGCTCGCCGCGTTCTTCTTCGCTACGCTGTCGCAGGGAGGCCTCGCGATCCACGCGTTCGTGCCGAAGCAGATGGTCGAGGTTCTCCAGGGAGTCGTGATTCTCGCTGTAGCCATGTCGGTTCCGGAAGTGCGACGCGCGCTGTTGATGGCGCGTAAGCCGGTGACTGCATGAATCCGATTTCGTTCCTCACGCAGACACTTCGCATTGCCATCCCATATCTCTTTGCAGCAAGTGGCGGAGTGATCGCGGAACGTGCCGGTATAATCAGCCTGGCTCTCGAAGGATTCATGCTCACCGGCGCCTTCTCCGCGACGCTCGGTGCGCATTACTCCGGGAGCCCATGGATCGGTCTTCTCGCGGGGATTGCAGGCGGCCTCGTCTTCGGAATGATTCACGCGATTGCCTGCATCAGGTATCGCGCAAACCAGGTTGTGGTCGGAATCGCGATCAATCTTCTCGCTATTGGTGTAACGCGGTTCTTTCTCAAGCTCGCGTTCGCCAGCTCGTCGAACTCGCCTCGTGTGGCTGGTTTTGGCGGAGATACACGCTGGCATGGGTTCGACAATCCGCTTCTCTGGATGGGCCTTCTTGTCGCCCCCCTCTTCGCATACGTGATCTACAGAACACCGTTTGGCCTTCGGGTGAGAGCCGTCGGCGAACACCCGGATGCGGCGGCGAGTGTCGGCATCAAGGTGTCGCGTATTCAGTACGTCGCAGTTGCACTTTCGGGAATGCTCGCGGCACTGGGCGGAGTTTTCCTCGCGCTTGACCAGCACCAGTTCACCGACCAGATGACTGCCGGCCGCGGATTCATCGCGGTTGCCGCCGTGATATTCGGCCGATGGGACCCGGTACGCGCGGCACTTGCCTGCCTCCTCTTCGCTGCCGCTGAGACTCTCCAGATACAGCTTCAGGGAAACCAGCTCATCGCCTCTCAGTTCATCGAGATGATTCCTTATCTCCTCACCATCGTAGCTCTTGCGGGAGTCGTCGGCCGGGCAGTTCCTCCGGCGGCGTTGGGAAAAGCGGCAGAGTAGAAGATGTTCAGGAAGTTGCTGATCCTCATCATCACCGCGTTCGTGGACATGGTGGGGCTCTTGATGGTCCTGCCGCTCATGCCGTTTTACGCGCGCGATCTCGGCGCGGGCTCGATGATGGTGACGGTGCTCGTCGTATCGTTCACGGCGGCCCAGCTCCTGAGCGCGCCGCTATGGGGCCGGTTTTCTGACAAGTACGGGCGCCGGCCCGCACTCCTTGTCGGGCTTGGTGCCGCTGCACTCGCCTACGTCGTCTTCGCTTTCGCTACATCGATCTGGCTTCTCCTCCTGTCACGCATCGTGCAGGGCGCGGGGGGCGGCACAGTCGGCGTCATCCAGGCCTACGTCGCCGATTCAACGGAGCCACAGAGCCGGGCGAAAGCATTGGGGTGGCTCTCCGCCGCCACCAATCTGGGAGTCGCCCTCGGTCCACCCCTTGGATCGCTCGCGCTGCTTATCGGCCATCGCGGTCCGGGGCTGCTGGCTGCTGTTCTGTGCGTGATCAACATCGGCTTTGCATGGAAGTTCCTGAGCGAATCCCGCGATATGGAAGACGCGAAGACAGCGATCAAGAAGGTGGGAGCTTCGCGAGCCGCGCTGTTGCGCGTGATGTCTCATGCGAAAGAACCTGGCCCGCGACTCATCTGGATTTACGCGATTACGATGGGCTCGTTCTCGGCGGTGACGGCGATCCTGCCGCTTTTCCTTGCCGATCAGTTCGGCATCGGCGAGCACAAGGTGTGGATATTCTTTACATACATCGGAGTCATCTCCGTCATCACGCGCGCCGCGTTTCTCGGTCGCATGGTCGAGCACTTCGGAGAGGCGAGACTCTCACGCATCGGTCTGGTGCTGCTGGCGACAGGCCTCGCTGCGTATCCGTTCGTTCATAACTATGTGTTGCTGGCGATCACGATTGCGTTCGTTCCGCTCGGCACGGCATTCACCTTCCCGTGTGTGACGTCGCTTCTCTCGCGGGTGATTCCGAGCAGCGAGCGCGGGCTGTACATGGGAGTGCAGCAGACCTATGGCGGCCTGTCGCGCGTGCTGATTCCCTTGTGGGCGGGATTTTCCTACGATCACTTCGGTCGTCCGATCCCCTTCCTCACCTCGGCCACGCTCGTCGCACTCACTCTCCTCCTCGGCCTCGGTGTCGACGACGGGAGGAAGTTGAAGACTCCTCCGATTCCGACGACGGGTATAGCGGCATAGGGTAACGATTGGGCCGGACGATCAGCTGATTCCAGTCCCATCACGCTCGAAGTCTGCTGCTCGAGCCTCGGAGCGCGTCAGCACCCTCGCTCCACCCTGATACGTGACGTAGCTGTACGCCCATTGAATGAATACACTCACACGGTTTCGGAAACCCACCAGGTACATGATGTGGACGAAAAGCCACAGCAGCCATGCGATTCTGCCTGTAATCCTCACCTTTCCGAAATCTGCGATCGCGCGTGATCGTCCGATCACCGCGAGATCACCCTTGTTGAAGTAGCGGAACGGCTTCGTTTCCTGCCTCCACAGGAGACGCCTGATATTGTTTGCGGCAGCCCGCCCCTCCTGAATGGCAGCCGGAGACACGCCGGGCACCGGCTGCCCGTTCTCCCGATGGACCAGCGCGAGATCTCCGATAACGAACACCTCGGGATGGCCGGGAATCGAGAGGTCGGGGTTGACGACTACCCTGCCTGCCTTATCGACTGGCGCGCCGAGCATTTTTCCAAGTGGCGAGGCGACATTCCCCGCGGCCCACAGAACGGTCTTCGCTGCGATCTTCTCATCGCCGACACAAACGGCATCGCCTTCGATGTCTGTCACGATCGAGCCCGTGCGGATGATGACACCGAGATCCTCGAGGTTGCGGTGCGCGACGGCGGCTAAATCCTCGGGGAACGATGGTAGAATTCTGGGCCCACCCTCGAGCAGGATCACTTTGGCGTCTCGTGTGTCGATGTGACGGAAATCACGGAAGAGTCCTTTCCGGGCGATAGTTGCCATCGCCCCCGACAGCTCGACTCCGGTGGGACCACCGCCAACTATCACGAACGTCAGGTACGCTTTGCGAGCGTCATCATCCATTTCATTTTCCGCCATCTCGAATGCGAGCAGGAAACGACGCTTGATCTCGGACGCATCCTCGAGAGCCTTCAGTCCCGGCGCCATGGGCTCCCATTCATCGTGCCCGAAGTACGCGTGGCGTGACCCCGACGCGACAATCAGATAGTCGAACAGAATCTCGCGGCCGGGCATATCGATGGTCACAGCTCGGCGCTCCACATCTATCTGCCGTACTTCGCCGAGTACAACCTCGGTGTTCTGCTGCCGGTTGAGTATGTGGCGTATCGGGGCGGTTACATCACTCGACGAGAGCGAAGCCGTCGCCACCTGATAGAGCAGCGGCTGAAAGAGAT
>DATAIM010000170.1:0-8873 GCA_036262655.1 Gemmatimonadaceae bacterium
GTTTCCATCTTTCACATCGCCGAGGCTCGCGAGCATGCGATTCTTCTCTCGGAGATCCTGCTTCGCTCTACCCGAGCCATTGAGGAAGCCGTAAGGAAAATGAAGGATCCGAAGGCGGTGCTGTCCGCTAACCGCCAGCTCAAGCTTCTCGAGGAAGAGGGTGATGCCGTCTACCACGAGGCGATGGAGAAGTTATTCAGCTCTACGACTGACGCGATCCTCGTTCTGAAGTGGAAGGAGCTTTACGACAAGGTCGAAGACGCGATTGACCAGTGTGAGGATGTGGGCAACGTGCTTCAGAACATCTCACTCAAGAACGCCTAGCTGTGCTCTACTACGTACTCGGTATCGTTTTCGTCGCGCTGATCTTCGACTTTATCAACGGCTTCCATGATTCAGCGAACTCGATCGCAACGATCGTCGGTACCCGCGTTCTCAGCCCGCTTGCCGCCGTTATCTGGGCCGCATTCTTCAATTTCATCGCGGCATTCGTGTTCACCACCGCCGTCGCAAAGGCGGTCGGCAAGGGACTGATAGACCTCAACATTGTTACGCCCAACGTGATCCTTGCCGGCCTGCTTGGAGCGATTGTGTGGGATCTGGTGACCTGGGTATACGGGATTCCGTCGAGCTCATCGCACGCATTGATCGGCGGCTACGCGGGGGCTGCAATCGCGAAAGCTGGATGGGGCGCGCTTCTCTGGGGTAAGAAGTGGATAGAAACCTTGAGCTTCATCGTTGTTTCGCCGCTATTTGGCCTGCTTCTGGGCTTCTTGATAATGATCGTTCTCTACTGGCTGTTTCAGAAGGCCGCGCCGGCGAGGGTCAACAGATGGTTCCGGCGCGGCCAGCTCGTAAGCTCCGCCCTGTTCTCGCTGGCCCACGGAGGAAATGACGCGCAGAAGACTATGGGTATCATTGTCGGCCTTCTCGTCTCCGTCGAGCCACTTCTCAGGAAGGAGACGGGCTGGTTGAGCAACTTTTACCTCCCTAATGCCGACAATATTCCGTTGTGGGTCATCCTTGCCGCGCACACGGCGATTGCGCTCGGAACGCTATTTGGTGGCTGGCGGATCGTCCACACGATGGGGTCGAGAATTACGAAACTGCGCCCGATCGGGGGCTTTGCCGCCGAGGGCGCCGGAGCGATCTCGATCATGATGGCGACCAATCTGGGAATACCAGTGAGTACGACGCACACCATCACCGGGGCGATCGTCGGTGTCGGAGCGACAAACCGCCTGTCCGCCGTTCGCTGGGGGCTTGCGGGGCGAATCGTGTGGGCGTGGATCGTGACCATCCCCGCCTCGGGCGCAATTGCCGCCGCGTCCTACTTGCTTCTCAGGACTTTTGTGGGAGCCTGAAGTAGTGCCTACCGACCCTTCGCTTTTCATAAACCGCGAGCTCAGCTGGCTCGAGTTCAACGCGAGGGTTCTTCACGAAGCCTTCGACCCGCGCAACCGCCTGCTCGAGCGGCTGAAGTTCCTGTCCATCTTCAGCACCAATCTGGACGAGTTCTACATGGTGCGGGTCGCGGGGCTTCGGCGGCAGACGGCAGCTGGAATGGAGGCCCCTTCGGCCGATGGAATCACTGCTCAGGAGCAGCTCGACGCCATTCATGCACGTGTGGCTGAGCTGGTGGCGCTTCAGCGCAGCTGTCTGCATGACGAGCTGTTTCCGGCCCTCGCCGAGCACAGCGTGCGCCTGATGATGATGAACGAGCTGACGATCGAGGAATGGCAGTCCATAGACGAGTTCTTCGAGGCGAAGGTCTTCCCGGTTCTTACGCCCCTCGCCGTCGATCCAAGTCACCCGTTTCCCTACATCTCGAACCTGTCACTCTCGCTTGCGGTTCAGGTGAGAAATCCAGAGACGGGAGCGGAGGAATTTGCGCGCGTGAAGGTCCCGCGGAGCCTGCCGCGCTGGATCCCGACGGGAGTTGCCCATCGCTTCGTTCCTCTCGAGCGCGTCATTGCGGCAAACCTGTCGGCGCTCTTTCCGGGAATGGAAATAATCGGCTCGAACGTTTTTCGCGTGACTCGCTACTCGGACCTGGAGCTTGCCCACTCCGAAGAGCCGGAAGATCTGATGGCGTTGATCGAAGAGCAGGTTTTCAGACGCCGTTTCGCGGAAGTGGTCCGTGTAGAGATCGAGACGGGGACGCCACCGGAGCTCCAGACACTTCTGCTCGATGAGCTGAAGGAGGACCAGGCGGAAGATCTTCCATCACTTCCTGAAATCGAGCTTGTAGAAACGGGCCCGCTCCTCGAGCTCGGCGATCTCATGTCGCTCGCGACGCTCGAGATTCCAGAACTTCGTGACTCGCCATTCGTTCCAGTGGTACCGAGAGAGCTTCGTGACCCGACGCGGTCGATCTTCGACGTGATGCGCGAGCGGGACATTCTCACACACCATCCGTTCGATTCGTTTCAGGCGTCACTGGAGCAGTTCATCACCGCGGCCGCGCTCGACGAGAACGTGCTCGCGATCAAGATGACCCTCTACCGAACGTCGGGCGACACGGCGATCGTGCGCGCCCTCACCGAAGCCGCAGAGCGTGGAAAACAGGTGGTAGTTCTCATCGAGCTCCAGGCACGATTCGACGAAGCCAACAACATCACGTTTGCGAAGACGCTCGAGAGTTACGGTGTGCACGTCGCGTATGGGCTCGCGGGACTCAAGACACACACGAAGACGACGCTCGTCGTACGCCGCGAAGGCGACGGGATCAGGCGATATGCGCATATCGGGAGCGGCAACTACAACTCGAAGACCGCCCGCATTTACACTGATGTCGGCCTGTTCACGACCAGTCCCTCGATCGGTGCTGACTTGAGTGACCTCTTCAACGCCTTGACAGGGTTTTCACGGCAGCGGCTGTACCGGAAGTTGATCGTCGCTCCGGGTGACATGCGTGAGAGGTTCCTGGAGCTCATTCGTCGCGAGGCAGACCATGCCGCGGCGGGTCGCGGTGGTCGGATCATCGCGAAGATGAACGCACTCGTCGACACCGAGACGATCGAGGCGCTCTATGAGGCCTCACGTTCCGGCGCCGAAATCGATCTGATCGTGCGCGGGATCTGCTGCCTGCGTCCTGGTGTTCCCGGCGTCAGTGATCACATCAGGGTCATCAGCATCGTCGGAAGATTCCTTGAGCATTCCCGCATCTTCTACTTCGGGAATGCGGGGGAGGACGAGTATTACTTCGGTTCCGCTGACTGGATGCCGCGTAATTTCGATCGCCGCGTCGAGGCGGTCGCACCCGTAGAGGATAGGTCACTCCATCCGCGGCTTAAAAGCCTTCTCGAAACGTGTCTGACGGACAACAGGCAGGTCTGGGAGCTGGAGCCGGACGGCTCTTACATCCAGCGCGTTCCCCACGGCGAGCCGGAGCGTTCCTGTCACCAGATCCTGCTCAGCAACAGCTGGGGACCGCTTGTTATCGAGGAGCCGCGGACGCCAACGCTCGAAACCGCGGCGGTCGCTCACCCCGCCACCGGCTAATCGGAGCGGCTGTCGTCGTCCTCGCTGGTGTATATCGCGCCGCCGGGACCGACTACTTCCACCGGCACGCCAGCAACTTTCGACAAAAGAGCCGACTTCTTGCTCGCTCCCCACAGCTCGAGCCGAATGCTCGACGCTTTTGGGGAAGGGACCGCGATCAGACGCAGGGCCCGCTCGAGCCATCGCACCCGAACCTCCTCGACCGCCGCGGCGTGCCCCCTGTCAAACCCGTCAGCGACCCGGAGCATCGCCGCGAGCCGAATGACTCTCTCACGCGCGGCAGCAGATAACGGTCCGAAGTTCTCGTGCGATTTTCGTGGAGTCGCACCCCGATGATAGCGCGCGACGTTCGCGATCAACACCTGTTCCGTCGGCGTCATTCCCAGCAGCTCCGCATGCGTGATGAGATGATACGAATGCTTGTGGTGCTTGTCGTAGTTGATGTGATAGCCGATGTCGTGGAGAAGCGCAGCATCTGCCAGCGTCTGCCGTTCCCCGGGCTCGCAGCCGAGCTTCTCACCGATCGAATCGAAGAGGCGGAGCGCGAGCTTCTGCACGTGCTTCGCGTGCGGCTCCTCGTAATGCGAGCGCTTCGCAAGATTGTCCACGGATCTCTGCCGCGCCTGGACCCTGTTCGACGAGCGAGGTGACACGTTCGCGAGCTCGAGCAGAATGCCCTCGCGAATACCATAGCTCGATACGACGACTTCCCTGGCATCCAGCTGAGACAGCACTTCGGCGACTACAGTAAGGCCCCCAACGATGATATCCGATCGCGCGACATTGAGGCCGGGAACGGTCTGCCGTTCCGCCGGAGAAAGAGTCGCCAGATAGTCCGCTACGTGCTCCAGATCCGTGCGCGACACGACTGTGCCGTGCACTGTTTGCGCGGTACGCGTGCCCTGCCGCACCAGGATCATTCCAGCGAGGTTTGTGAACGTCCCTCCGGATCCGATGATTTGTGCGCCACTCCAGTCGCGCGCGGAGAGTGCATCCCGAAGGCGCTTTCTTACGGTGCGGCGCACTTTCCTGAGCGCGCCCGGTTTGATGCCGTCCCTGAAATATTTTTCGGTCACTCGTATGGCACCGAGAGGAAGGGAGATGAGCCGGTCAACGAGCCCGTCAGCGCTGAGTGCGATTTCGAGCGAGCCGCCGCCGATGTCCATTACGACAGCGCGTCCGGTGCCCAGATCGAAGTGCGCCTGCGCGCTGCGGAATGCGAGTCGCGCTTCATCTTCGCCGTCGAGCACCACGACCTTCAATCCTGTCTCCTTCTTCACGCGCGCGAGCCACTCCGCGCCATTCCCGGCTTCTCGCACGGCGCTCGTCGCAACAACGCGTTTTCGCCGTGCTCCGAGTTGATCTGCGAGCGACGCCATCCGGCTCAGCGCGAAGATCGCCGCGTCCGCGGCATCATCACTGAGCCGGCCCGTCTCGTGAATTCCGGCGCCAAGTCGCGGGGCAGCCTTCATTTCGTCGACAACGCGGATGCCACCTGATGGCGATACATCCGCGATGATCTGACGAATCGAGTTGGAGCCGATGTCAATGGCGGAAATGCGTACGTCACCGCTCGCCCGAGGTCGTCGCGGCGGGACGAGCCTGAGCCGCGCCTCCGCTTCAGCCACCCTCAATCCTCGAAGTGGTGCTTGATCTGCCTTCCTTCCGCAAGGTAGACGGCGTCCTCTCCGATGTTCGTCGCGAGATCCGCAACCCTCTCCAGGTTCCGGCTGACGAGCAACAGCTCGAGTGACGGCGTGATGGTGCGCGCATCTTCCATCATGTGGGTAAGAAGGATACGGAACACCGAATTATGCAGCGCGTCAACAGCGTCGTCGGCTTTGCAGACCTCGCGTCCAAGTGCTCCATCGGCCCGGGTGAACGCATCGAGCGCATCGCGGAGCATGGACCGCGCGCGGCGCGTCATGTCCTCGAGCTCGGGGCTTGGGGTTATGGTTGCGCCCTGGTCGATGAGGTGCAGAGCAGACTCGGCGATGTTCACGGCGTGATCGCCAACGCGCTCCAGATCACTCGAGACCTTGATCGTCCCGACGATGAAGCGAAGGTCCTTCGCCATCGGCTGCTGGAGCGCGAGGAGCGATACGGCGAGCTGCTCGATCTCGACTTCCAGAGTGTTGACAATCCTGTCGCCTGCTATCACCTCGTCGGCAGCCTGGCGGTCGCGGTCGATCAGCGCGCCGATCGACGTGTCGACGAGCTTCTCGGCGTGGGCCGACATCTCCAGCAGCTTTCGCTTCAGCTCGTTCAGCTGGTCGTGGAAATGACGAAATCCAATTCCTGGCTCGGTGCTCATCCAAACCTCCCGGTAACGTACGCCTCGGTGCGCTCTTCCCGGGGACGTGTGAAGATGATGCCTGTCCGATCCGTTTCAACGAGGTGCCCAAGATAGAAGAAGGCTGTCGAGTCTGACAGGCGCGCGGCTTGTTGAAGATTGTGCGTGACGATGACGATCGTGAGCTGGCCCTTCAGCTCGAACAGCAGCTCCTCGATTCGCTGTGTCGCTATCGGATCGAGCGCGCTCGCCGGCTCGTCGAGGAGCAGCACGGACGGCTCGTTCGCCAGCGCCCGCGCGATGCAGAGTCGCTGCTGCTGCCCTCCGGACAACCCAAGGGCGCTCGTTCGAAGCCGGTCCTTGACCTCCTCCCAGAGCGCCGCGCGCCTGAGGGAAAGCTCGACGATCTCGTCGAGGTCACGCCGTGAAATGGCGCGATTGATTCTTGGACCGTAGGCGACGTTGTCATAGATCGATTTCGGGAACGGATTGGATCGCTGAAACACCATTCCCACGCGGGAGCGGAGATCGACGACATCGACTCCGCTTTGATAGACGTCCTCGCCCCGCAAAATGATATCTCCCTCGTGCCGGACACCGGGGATCGTCTCGTTCATCCGATTGATCGAGCGCAGGAAGGTGGACTTTCCGCACCCTGAAGGCCCGATAAGCGCGGTGATCGATTTATCCGCGATCGAGAGGTCGATGTCGTGCAGGGCCTGCTTCGGTCCATACCAGAACGAGAACTTGCGTGCTTCCACTGCGGCATCGCTTGCCCCAGGTGAAGGAACGCCTGAAGATCCTTCGGTCGCAACAGTCATCCGAACCGGCCTGTCACGTATGCTTCAGTGCGAGAATCCCGCGGCGTCGTGAACAGCGCCGTTGTCGGGGCGACTTCCACAAGCTCGCCGGCGAGCATGAACGCAGTCCTGTCGGACACGCGCGCAGCCTGTTGCATGTTGTGCGTCACGATCACCACCGCGATCGTCTTCCTGAGCTCATAGACGAGCTCTTCGATCGTCTGAGTGCTGAGAGGGTCGAGAGACGCCGTTGGCTCGTCGAGGAGGATTACGCGGGGGTTTGTGGCAAGTGCGCGCGCAATGCACAGGCGCTGCTGCTGCCCCCCCGAGAGTCCGAGCGCGCTTTCACGCAGCCTGTCCTTTACTTCAGTCCATAAACCGGCCCGCTCCAGCGCGACCTGGACGATGTCTCCAGTTTCCTTCCGCGAAGGGCCGCGTCCCACCTGAATCCGGAGTCCCGCCGCTACGTTGTCCAGTATCGACATGGTCGGGAACGGCGTCGGCCGCTGGAAGACCATTCCTATATGACGGCGCACGGCAATCGCGTTGAGATCTCCCTTGTAGGTGCTGACTCCACTGAGCAGGACGTCCCCTTCGATGATCGCGCCCGGAACCGTTTCATGCATCCGGTTCAGGCATCGCAGCAGAGTGGACTTGCCGCAGCCCGAAGGTCCGATCACTGCGGTCACCGCGCGATCGGCGAAATCGATGGTGACATTTCGAATCACCCGCGCCGAGCCAAACCACGCATTCAGTCTCCGCGTGGAGATGAGTGGTCCGCCCGGGGCCGTCGCGGGCAAGCTCTCCGAGGCACGCACCGTGACGGCGACCGCGGCTGGCTCCACGCGCTCAGTCTCCACCAGCTCCATACCTTCCCCTCGTCGCGTAACGCGCGACAAGGCTGATGATGAGGACGATCGCGATCAGAACGAGCGCGCCGGCCCACGCCTGGGCGTGCTGGGATTCATAGGGACTGATCGCGTAGGTGAATATCTGGAGAGGCAGCGCGGCGATGGGCTCGTTCAGTGAAGTGGACCAGAAGCTGTTCCCGAGCGCAGTAAAGAGAAGCGGAGCGGTTTCGCCGGCGATTCGCGCGACTGCTACGAGCGCCCCTGTCACGATGCCCGGCAACGCTGTCCTCAGCACGATGCTGACGGAGGTTCGCCAGCGCGTATAGCCAAGCGCCAGCGCGGCTTCGCGGAGGGACACGGGAACGAGGCGAATCATCTCTTCAGTCGTGCGCGTCACGAGGGGAATCATCATCGCTCCCAGTGCGACTCCTCCCGCCAGCGCGGAAAAGCCGCCGAATGGCTTCACCATGAATTCCCACGCAAAGATGCCAAGTACGATCGACGGGAGGCCGTTCAGGACGTCCGAGAGGAACCGTACTACGGTTGCGAGAGGAGCGGTGCGACGGTCCGCCAGGTAGAGCCCCGCGCCAATTCCGACCGGGAGCCCGATGGTGGAGGCGATTCCGATCAATATCAGCGTTCCAACGATTGCATTCGACATTCCGCCACCAGTCTCCCCGACCGGTTTCGGCATCTCCGTGAAGAATCCGGGGCGGATGAATGCCGCTCCCTGGCGCAACAGGTGGACGATGATGAACAGGAGCGGCAGGGTCGCGATAATCGCAGCGACGTAGGTCAGCGTCAGCATCAGCGTGCTTCTGGCGTGACGTGTTCTGAGGCTCACCGAACTCCACCTTTTGTAACCCGCCAGACGAGCCAGCGAGCGAGCGCGTTCACGATGAGCGTCACGACGAACAGAACGGCACCCACTCCCATCAGAGCGGAGAGATGCGTGTCGCTCGTTGCCTCAGTGAACTCGTTTGCGATAAGGGACGCCATCGTGTATCCCGGTGCGAACAACGATGCCGATATCTCGGCGCGGTTTCCGATAAGCATGGTGACGGCCATCGTTTCACCGAGAGCTCGTCCCAGTCCGAGAATGATGCCGCCGATGATACCCGACCGCGCGTACGGGATCACCGCATCGCGGATCATCTCCCAGCGGGTCGCACCCAGGGCAAGGGCTGCTTCGCGCTGCGAGCGGGGAACAGCCAGCAAAACTTCCCGCGTGACAGCGGAAATGAACGGCAGTATCATGATCGCCAGAATGATGCCCGCGGCGAACATGCTGTAGCCGTAGTTCGGACCGCTGAAGAGCGGAGTGCTCCCGAGATGCAGAGTATCGCGGAGGAAGGGAGCGACCGGATCGCGAAGCAGGGGGATCAGGACGAAGATGCCCCACAGTCCGTAAACCACACTGGGAAT
>DATAIM010000171.1:0-4081 GCA_036262655.1 Gemmatimonadaceae bacterium
CCGCTCAACCGCCCGCTTTACGCGCGGTTTCCCCGAGCGAGGCATTCACGACATTACCGCCTCGGTGCCGGCATCGAGCGGATACGCGCCACGAACGAGTTGTAGTTGCTCGAATTCGTGGAAAGGCGATTTCGCTCCGAAGCTGGAATCGTGTTGATCGTCGCCTGCGCTCTCTCGATGCGGTCTTCCTCCATCGGGTGAGTCGCGAACCATCCCTCAACCGCACTGGGACGGCTTCTCCGCTCTTCGATCAGCTTCTGGAACATGGTCACGATACCCTGAGGGCTGATACCGGCGCGAACTGTGTTGGCCACCGCTTCCTGATCCGCCTCGAGCTCGTCCTGCCGGCTGAACCGCGCGAACACCGCGCCCCCGGCAACGTTGATTATCGCGCCAGCCGCCTGGCTATTGCACACGTTCGTGAGAATGCAGCCGAGTGTGACCCCGATGTTTGCGCCCTGCGCCTTCTCCATCTGCTTGATGCTATGCCGTCGGACGACGTGGCCGATCTCGTGCCCCAGAACGCCGGCAAGCTCATCCATCCTTGTCGTTCGTTCGATCAGGCCGCGGTTGACGTAAATGAATCCGCCCGGTACAGCGAACGCATTCACTTCCCTGGAGTCGACAACGTAAAACCGCCAGTCGAGGTCCGCCCGGCTCGTCCGGCGGGCGATCTCGTCGCCGAGCACATTGACGTATCGGTTGATCTCAGGATCATTGACGATCGGCAGCTGAGCGTTGATCTGCTGGGCGTAGTCCTGACCCATCTGAACTTCCTGCTGCTGCGATATCCCACAGGCACTCAGGGTTGCCGCAAGCGCTACCGATGTAAAAATTCGTTTCATTGAAGGTCTCACGGTAAATTGCACGGCCGATAAAAAAGCAATTCCTATTCCATACCTTTAACTCGTTGCTCCTTTGCGACTTCTGACGCTCGCGCGAGACCTGAAGAGACGGAAAGCACGCGAGCGTCACGCCCTCTTCGTTGCAGAGGGAGTTCGATCGGTAGAAGAGCTGCTGCGCTCGCCCATCACGGTTCGCGGCGTGCTCACTGCGCCTCAGCTCGATGGAGCCCCGCGGGGCGAAGCCCTCAGAAAGCTCATCCAGGATCGAGGCCTCGAAACATCGAACGTGACCGAGCATGACTTTCGAAGTGCCGCCGAGACGGAATCCCCACAGGGTGTTCTTGCAGTCGGGGAAATCCCGGCGCGCTCGCTCGAGCAGCTCACTGCATTGGAGTCCATGCGCCTCCTGGTTCTGGACGCCGTTCAGGATCCGGGAAACGTCGGCACCATCCTTCGTACGTCGGCCGCGCTCGGCACCGACGCGACGATTGCCTTACCCGGCACGGTCGACCTCTGGAATCCCAAGGTCGTGCGATCCGCAATGGGTGCGAGCTTTCATCACACCACGATTCAGTGTACCCTCGATGAGCTCACGGCGTTCCTCGATTCGGTGAAAGTCGATCTGTGGGGCGCCGATACGGCGGGAGAGGCGGTAGACTCCAGCTCTCCGCCCGAGCGGCTCGCGCTTGCGGTGGGAAACGAGGGGGCGGGATTGTCGTCTACTGTGCGAGCACGCGCTGCACGCCTTGTCTCGCTGCCAATCTCCAGACCGGTGGAATCGCTAAATGTCGCAGTGGCGGCGGGAATCCTTCTCTATCAGCTCAGGAAAGAATGAACATCATCTGGGCGAGCTACAGCTTCATTGTCGGCGCCTGCTTCGGCTCGTTTCTGAATGTCTGCATATCGCGCTGGCCGGATGGTCTCTCTGTCGTGCGTCCGCGCTCGCGCTGCCCGAAATGTGAACGGCCGATCGGGGCGATGGAAAACATTCCGGTGGTGAGCTGGATCGCCCTTCGCGGGCGGTGCCGAGGGTGCCGGAATCCGATCTCGTTTCAGTATCCACTCGTCGAAGTGATCACCGGAGTGCTGTGGCTTGGGAGCTATCTCATCTATGGCTTGAGCTTTACGGCTGTACGGGTCGCCGTGTTCCTCACTGTCCTGCTTGGGATCGCGATAACGGATGCGAAGCGCTATTTGATTCCGGATGGGTTCACGGTGTTCGGCATCATCTGGGTAATTGGGACGGCACTGGTGTCCGCATTTACGGGTGACGTGTGGCCGTTCGCGAGTGCCTACGACGCGATCGTCGGGGCGTGTGCCGGGGCCGGAGCAATTGCAATCGCCGGATGGCTTGGAGAAGTCGCTCTCAAGAAGGAAGCGATGGGCTTTGGCGATGTCACCTTGATGGCGATGGTCGGAGCGGCGGTCGGTCCGAACAGGGCTCTCGTGACGATCTTTTTCGGCGCTCTCATCGGTGCCGTAGTTTTTCTTGCTGTGGTGTATCCGATCGCCTGGATGCGCTCGCGCGCAAAGCAGTCGGACTTCGCGCCTCCGCTTGTCCCTTTCGGCGTTTTTCTTGCGCCTGCCGCGGTGATCGCCTTGCTTTGGGGCGATCGCCTGATCTCGGTCTATACCAGTTATTCGGGTCTCTGATGCCTAACGTGACGCACAAGCTAAATGCTGCCTTCCGCGTCGGGCTTTACACTCCGCGCGGTCGAGTTACAGCGATCGCACCAGTCCTTCTTCTTCTCGCCGCATCATGCACCGAGAAAAAGGCGGACTACACCGGTCCGTATGCGAAGCAGGTGGCTCAGGCAGTCCCGGCAATCGAAGCCGCGGTTGGCTTGAAGTTCAAGCACCCGCCGAAGGTCGAATCACGCTCGAAGCCGCAGGTGCGGGAATTCGTTACGGCGCAGATCACTGATCCGCTCGCGGCGAAAACCATGGCGGGAATCACGGCCGCATACAAGCAGCTGGGGATGATTCCCGACACGCTCGACCTTCAGAAATTTCTGATCGACCTTCTCGAGGAGCAGATCGTAGGATACTACGATCCCAAAACCCGCGTGCTGTACGTAGTCAGTGACGCACCGAAGGATGCTGCCGGAGTAACGATCACTCACGAGCTGGTGCATGCGCTCCAGGATCAGTACATCAGTCTCGATTCCACACAAAAGGTCGAAGGAGAAAACGACAGGCAGTCCGCTGCGCAGGCGGTGTTCGAGGGACAGGCCGTTTACGAGCAGATCTCGGCGATGCTCGGCGGTACCAATGTCGCGATGAACCTTCCGGGGGGCTGGGACCGCGTTCGCGAGATGATCCGGGAGAACCAGGCGTCCATGCCGGTATTCGCGCGCGCGCCGGTCGTCATTCAGGAAACGCTCATCTTCCCGTATCTCAGCGGTGCAGAGTTCGTGCGGAACTACAAGGACCGCAGCTCGGGAAAGCCACTGTACGAGGACATGCCGGTCTCGACGGAACAGATACTTCATCCGAGCGCGTTCTTCGGTAAGCGCGACGCTCCGACGAGGATAACGCTGCCCCCGCTGCGCGGAGTCACTGCGACATACCAGAACACCTTCGGCGAATTCGAGACGCGGCTCTTTCTGTTCCAGCATCTGAAAGACCAGAACGAAGCCGTGCAGGGTGCGACCGGATGGGATGGCGACCGATATGCTCTGTTCAATACTCCGCGCGGGCAGGGAATCGTCTGGGCAACCGTCTGGGATTCTCAAACAGACGCATCGGAATTTTTCGATGCGATCGGCAAGGCCGTCGAGAAGAGGTACGCTACGTCCACAAGTGCCCCGGCAGGCTCAGTGGTTCGCGCCTACTCGGCGAATGGCAGGACTATCGAAGTGAGTACGGTCGAGGTAGCAGGCCGGCCGGTGGTCATCTACGTCGACGTGCCGAATGGTGTGAGCGCGAGTGTGCTCGATGCTGCACAGCTGCGGCTCGAGCCATAGCCCGACGGCCGCGCGAACCCGACGCTACCCTAACTCTTCGCTACCGAAGCAGTATCGTCAGTCCGCCCGGCCGGCGCCGACGCTTTCTCTTTTTTGCGAGGTGCAGGCGGCGCTGCCGCTGCGGAATCCGCAAGAACAGGCTGCGGCTTTTGCATGAGCATGAGGTGCAGCACCTCGTCCATCGTCGACACAAACGTGAACGCCATGGAGCTGCGCACCTCGTCTGGAATGTCGCGCAGGTCCTTCTCGTTCGAGCCAGGCAGGATGACC
>DATAIM010000172.1:0-5525 GCA_036262655.1 Gemmatimonadaceae bacterium
CGTGACGCCGGGACCTGTAGCTGCCTTGTATCAGTTATCATAATCCGCGCTCGTGGGTTAGCCGAGCACTGTGCTGGATGACCCCTGTGTCAGACCGATCACGGATCCCACTGTCATTGAAACGGCGATCGTGACCGCTCAATTGCCGCCGACAATGCTCACGCTGCGCGACTGCGCGCTGCGGCAAGATTGCTAGTGTTGGCATCACCACAAGCGAGGCAATCAGGAGCGTTTCACTTCGTCCTCTCGGCCCTGAACGATGACGCCCCTCACCTCGGCGAAGAGCATTCCCGCCGCGCTCGCCCTGCAGCTTGACTCCGAGCGCGTTGCCTACAGGAACAGCGAGTGCGGCGAGAAGCAGGGTCGAGCCACCGTGTGAGTTTCCGGTCAGACGCTCCGCCCGCAGCGATTCCACGGCCCAGGCAGCTCCACGTGGTCTGCACGAAGTGCAACTGCATCTGGAATTACTGAGGTTTACGACCGGGCACGCCTTTTGTAACATCCTTTGTGGACAAACATTTGGCCAAGATTTTGGTCCGATCAGCTGACGGGGTGTCGATGTCGCCATTTGTTCGTAAGGCGATGCTGATAGCTCACGTCGTTTCATCCGTCGGTTGGCTTGGCGCGGTGGTCGGCTTCGTCGTCCTCGCGATTATCGGAATGACGAGTCGGGATTCACGGTTGATCGTATCCGCGTATCTCTCGATGAACGAGATCGGCGCCCATGTGATCGTCCCGTTCAGACTGGCGTCTTTCATCAGTGGAACCATTCAATCGCTCGGCACACATTGGGGCTTTGCCAGGTATTACTGGGTGCTGGTCAAATTCGGCCTGACATTCGCCGCTACCGGCTTGTTGATGCTTCATCAGTTCACGGCGGTCGAGGGCGCCGCCCGCGCAGTATTGGACCCCGCCCCGGACCTCCCGCACCTGGGGCAGCTCGGCATTCAGCTTATCGTCGATTCCGCGCTTGCTGTTCTGGTCTTGCTGATTACCTCGACGCTTTCTGTCTATAAGCCGTGGGGCCGCACGCGATACGGTTACCGCAAGCTGCGGGATGGCGCTTCGCGGGCCACCTCGCTTTAGGGGATGCCTGAAGAATTAATGACCAAGCCCTCGCGCGACCCCGATCAAGGCAGCCACCCGGGAATGCCACGAAGCCTCAAGATGTTCCTGGCGGCTCTCGTCGCGATCGTGGGCGTCATCATAGTCATTCACCTGACCGGCAACGGACTGCACGGACACTGACGGAAACACCACGTGGCCGTGCATCCAATCTCTATACGCTGTGCATAGCGATTGTCCCGGTCAAACCAGGATGGCTCGAGACCGGCTAGCTACCTCCTCACCTTCATCTCCTCCAGGCACTTGCGGATCAATCGAGTGGGGGTGCTGAGGAGCGGGAATATGCCCCACCCGATTCGTTTCGCCCCGTCACTTCGGGCGTTCCGCCTGCCTCTTTAGTCGCCCTTGTCGCCGTAGCCGGGTTTGCTCTTCGTTTTTGCCCGTTGCTTCACGTCACGCGACAGCGACCGTCCCTGATCATCCGACTCCTTGATGCGGCCCTTGGAATCGCGCTTGACGTAGCGCTTGTCTCCCTTGGGTGCGATCAAGGTGCGCTTGGCGCTGGATCTCTTTGCTGCTTTTTTCCCGCCCGACTTTTTGGCGGCCATGACAATACCTCACTGGCAAGGGTTACCGCTGGTCGAGCACGGGGCGTGCCAACGCTCGCAGAGATTCAGGAGTCGCGTCGAACACTTCTCGTGGCGTTGCAAGTTGAGCGATGGAAGCACCGGCGGACACGGGCTTCTATCTGCAGCACATGGACGTCCGCCTCGTCTGAATTCTGCGGCGGCAGCGCCCGTCTGCGTCGACTTCTGCCGAATGTGGGGATTGTGGTCCCATACCTGCTATCGTCTTGAGTAATGCAGCAGCATCAAGCCCGTCGTTTTGCGAAGTTGATCATGGAAGCTGACTCCGCTCTCCAGCTGAAGAAGCTGCTGCGTGAGATCGCCGATGCGCATCTCCCTGAGCCTCTCTTCAGTGACTTGTATGTGCTCATACGGAAGCGGGCACATGATATCGAGGAAGCTGACTTGCAGGCCAGGGACACCGGGTAACCGCCCAGCTCCGGCTGCAGATCGTGACCGCGGTCAATCCCGATCGAAGGCAAGCGGTCCGCACATGGATCGGGTTGAGCGGGTATGACTACAAGCCATGGCGCGGCGCGTTCTACCCGGACGATTTGCCGGCGCGTCGCTGGCTCCAGTACGCGAGCAGACAGTTCGACAGCATAGAAATCAACGGCACGTTTTACAGCCTGAAATCCCCCGCGACTTTTGCCCGCTGGGCCGCCGAAGTTCCCGAAGAGGGCTTCGTGTTCGCGATCAAAGGCAGCCGCTTCATCACCCACAACCTCAAGCTCCGGAACTGCGATACGGCGATGGCGAATTTCTTCGCCAGCGGCATACTGCTGTTGGGTCACATGACGGGCCCCTTTCTGTGGCAGCTCCCCGCTACCTATTCCTTCGATCCGGACAGAATGCGGTCGTTCATGCGGTCGCTCCCGCGCTCATCGGGCGCCGCCGAATCGATTGCGCTCCGGCACGATGAGCGGCTCAAGCGCGGAGCGTGCACCAGGGCAACCGTTGACGTCCCCTATCGCCACGCGTTCGAGGTGCGACATGAATCGTACTTCAGCGAGGATTTCTATGCGATTCTTCGCGAGGAGCAGTGCGCCCTCGTCATTGCTGATACCGGGGGAAGATTTCCCTACGCGGAGGAGATCACGGCAGACTTTGTCTATGTGCGGTTGCACGGCCCCCGCGAGCTCTACGCCAGCAGCTACACCGATTCAGAGCTGAGAGCCTGGGCCCGGAGGATACGAACGTTCCAGACGGCAAGTGGCCAACCGCACGACGTTTACGTCTACTTCGACAACGACGTAAAGGCGTTCGCGCCAGCCGACGCTCGACGACTGATCAGGGTCTGCCGACGGGGCGCGATGATTGCCTCCTGACGCCGCATGTCAATCTCTGCGGATTTGATTCAATGGCCAGCGATGATCGCCTCCGTACTTGCCGCGTGGCTGGTGGGGTCGAAGGACGATCGGCGGCGCATGCGGGGCTTCTGGATCTTTCTTCTAAGCAACGTCCTGTGGGCGGCCTGGGGTGTCCATGACAACGCATGGGCGCTGATTGCCCTGCAGGCTTGCCTCGCCTTCATGAACATCCGGGGGTCGAAAAAGTCTCACGAAGAGGTCGAAGCAAAAGGCTGAACCTCGTCGGCGCGTGGTCACGGTGGGAATGCCGCCCGCTTCATAGCTCCTCTGCCGCCGCTTCTGGCGCGCCCTTGCTTCGCCGCGCGCCAGGCTGGGCGATGAAGTCGTGCAGCTCTACGTGAAGGACGATGCCGCCAGTGTTTCGCGACCGGTGCGGGAGCTGAAAGGATTCCAGCGCATGACGCCCGAGCCCGGCGAATCGCGACGACTTTCTTTCATGGTCACTCCCGAGGCGCTGGCGTTTTATGATTTCTACATGCGCCGTGTCGTCGAGGCGGCGGACGTTCTCGATTTTCGTCGGAGGCAGCTCGGACGCGAAGCTGATGGCCGGCCTCACGGTAACCGGCGACACGATCGTGCTCGCTGAATCTCCGCCAAGGATGCGCTAGGTACCTCCACCGGTTGGCACCGGCCGTTCACCCCCGCTGCCGCAGGAAATCGATCATCACACGATTGAGCTCGGCCGCGTGCGTTGCAGCAAAGCCGTGCGGTGCGCCTTCGATGATCTCGAGCGTGCTCCCCTTTACCAGACCGGGCGAGAGCTTTCCCGATATCTCCAGCGGAACGATACGGTCCCTGTCTCCGTGAATCACAATTGTCGACACCGTCATCTTTTTCAGATCACCGCGAAAGTCGGTGGTGCCGAAGGCCGTAATGCACTCGCGCGTCGCAAGCGGTGACGCCGCCCACGCGATCCATTTGGAGAACGGAATTATCTCCTCCGCGATCACCTCCGGGCCCTCGTCGGCGTTGTAGAAGTTCGGAAAGAAGTTCGCCAGAAACGCGATCCGATCTTTTTTGACGCCTCCGATCATTCCATCGAACAGTGACTGATCGACACCCGATGGATTGTCGGGCGTCTTCAACAGGAATGGAGTTACGGCACCGATCAGCATCGCACCGGAAATTCTCTCAGCGCCGTAACGTCCCAGATACCGCGCGACTTCTCCTCCGCCCATCGAGAAACCCGCGAGAGTCACGTCGCGGAGATCCAGATGTCTGATCAGGTCGTTCAGGTCCGAGGCGAACGTGTCGTAGTCGTATCCGCCCTTCGGCCTGCCGGAGTCGCCAAAACCACGACGGTCATAGGCGACGCATCGGTATCCGGCGTCCGTGAGCGCCGTAATCTGCGACTCCCACATCCTGTGGCTCAGCGGCCACCCATGGATCAGGACGACTGGCTTCCCGGCGCCGAGGTCCTGATAATAGATATCGGTCGGGTGTATACCTGTTGTCTTCAGATACGGCATGCTCTCTCCTTCATCGCGGTGTTGCGCTGATCATCGTGACGGGCCCGATGCGGCGAACCGGCTCGAGTCCGCATAATAAACCGAAACACGAACCTCTCAACATTGATGCCGAACACAAATCGGGAGTGGATATACTGGGGTGAGCGTGATCCGCTCTGGGCAGTGTCCTCTGGCGCGGGCCGACAGCGGGGCGGTGATCGCGAATGGACAGCGGAAGAGTTTCTCGCCGAAGGCGCTGCGTATTTCGCTCCTGTGCGGCATCAGTGGGCTCATTATGGAATGGGTACGGAGCACTGCCTCGAGATTGGTGCCGGCTCGGGGCGGTTAACCCGGCAGCTTCTCGAATCATTCAAGAGGGTAACTGCGATCGACGTATCGGCCGCTCAGCTCGACAATGCGAGGCGGCTGCTCGGGGCAGACGCCGAACGGGTTGAATTTGCGGTTGTGGACGAGCCGATGTTTCCGGTGCCGGACGCGAGCGCCGACGGACTCTTCACCGCCGAAGTGTTTCAGCACTTCTCGAGCTTCGCTCCGATCGAGTCATACCTCACGGATGGCTTTCGTGCGATGAAAAGTGGCGGCACTGCATGCTTCCAGCTGCCTGTCTTCGGAGTGCATCCCGTAAGTCACACCCGCTTTGCGCTGCGCGCCGCTCGCACCACTCTCGAGAGAGCGCTCAGGCGCCGGAAAGTGATGGACTACCGCTTTTATCGGGCGAGCCGCGTTCTCACCACGCTGGAACGGATCGGGTATGTGGACTGCCAGCTTCGCGCGTTCAACGTCGGAGCGCACGAGGGGCAGCACGCTTTCTTTTTCGCGCGAAAACCTTAGTCGGCTTTCGAGCGCCCGGCATTGCGCAGGAATTCAGCGAACTCAACCGGGAGACCAGCCTCATCGATACCGCGAGCAACGCGCTCGATATCGTATCCGACGCGAACAAATCCAACGACCGGGACCTCGGCGTTGAAATCGATGACTGTGTAACAGGCCCGGGG